>NZ_CEVIVD010000130.1:0-12873 GCF_982290655.1 Protofrankia sp. CiP1_Cm_nod3 | reverse complement strand
GGTCAGGGTGGCGGCAGCGACCGCGAACGTTGCGGCGTCGATGAGGAGGCCGACCGCGGCGTTGCCGAGCAGGAGCACGATCCCGGCGAGCGCGGGCCCGCCCAGGCGGATCATGTTGTTCGTCAGGGTTGTCAGCGCGACGGCGGCGTCGTGGGCGTGGTCGGGCACCGTTGCTTTGATCAGCGCCTTGTAGGAGGGCTGGTGGTAGGCCGACAGCGCGCCGACCAGGGCGGCGGCACCGTAGACCGCGGGCAGGGGCAGGTGGTCGGTGAGGAGACCGACGCCGAGTGCGAGGCTGACCGTTCCGGAGATGATGTCGGCGGCGAGAACGATCCGGACGCGGGAGCCGCGGTCCCCGGCGGCCCCGGCGAACGGGAGGAACAGCAGGCTGGCGGCGACCAGGACGCCGAGGACCGCGCCGACGTGGACCCCGGAGTGCGTGAGCTGGTAGACGGCGACGGTGATGACCGTGTCGAAGATGTAGTTACCGGCGCGGGAGACGCTTTGTCCGGTCCATAGCAGTGCGTATGGGCGGTGGGCCAGCGGGGTCAGCATCCTGCCGCGCGGGGTCGGGTTCACGGGGCGGTCAGGCCGTGCAGGGAGGACAGTCCGGTGGCGGTCGCGAACGCGGTCAGCGCACGGATCAGGGACTGGTCGTTCCAGTGGGCCCCGCGGTCGGTGGTGGCGGCGAGGTAGGCGCGGCGGATCCAGCGCGGGTCGAGGTCGAGCCCGGCGGCGTGCGCCACCGACGGCAGGGTGATCAGGTCGGGCATGCCGGTGAGGTCCGGGCGCAGGGTCTCCACATCGATGATCCGTACCGTGGTGTCGTCGTCGGCGCGGAGGTGTGCGGGTTTCAGGTCGAGGTGTCCCAGGGGTACGTGGGCGGGTCCGTGAGCGTCGGCGGTCACGTGCAGGAGCATGCACCAGGCGTCCGGATTACTGATCCATCTCGGGGGTGGCGCGGTCAGCGCGGTATCCAGCTGCCAGCAGGCGGTGGCTGTGACGAGGGAGGGATGCCAGCGGGCGGAGGCGGTGTGCACGGTCGCGATCGCGGCGACGAGGGCGTCGAAGGTGGTGGGCCGTGACCAGTTGGCGGGGCGGGCCACATGGTCCACCAGCAGGGTGTGGGAGGTATCGCAGGCGCTGCGCAGGCCGGGGAGGACGTTCTGCCCGGCCAGTAGTTCGTAGGCGAGGGTTTCACCGGTGTAGGCGTCGGGGTCCCCGTGGCGTTTGAGGACGGCGACCGGTGGATCCCCGAGGGTGAACACGGCTGTGCGGTAGCCGGCACGCAGGCAGCGCAGCGGGCCGCGGGCGTGGGGATGGAACCGGCTGATCAGGTCCTGGGCCTGGGCCGCGGCGGCGGTGGGGTCGGTGTCGAGGGGGGTGGCCAGCCAGCCGTCCGGTCGGATGCGGGTCGCGCCCGCCAGCGGCCCGGCCGGGTCGGGGCTCATGGGTGGCGGGCCGGGGAACCGCGCAGCGCGGCGACGGCCCGCGTGTAGCAGGTGCGGGCGAGGTCGGGGCGCTGGTGCTCCCCGTAGATGGCGAACAGGGCGTAGACGAGGGAGTCCAGGGGTTCACCGAGGTGCCAGCCCTGAAACGAGCCGCCGATGATGTCCCAGATCTGTACCTGGCCGCGTAGCAGGCCGACGAGGTCCTGGTAGTAGATTTCCGCGCCGAACGGGTAGGTGGCCATGGCCGCCTCGCGTCCGGTGGTGGGCACCGGCACGAACGCGGGTCCGGTGATGTCCCAGGCGTAGCTGTCCGTCGTGCCGGGGCTGCCGGGCGGGTCGAGCAGGCGGAGGACCGCCCGCTGCGGCCCGAGCGGGCCGGACAGATAGTCGTGGATGCCGCCGGCCAGCGCGCCGGTCCGGGTAGCGATCAGATGCCGGGCGAGCCGGGGAAGTTCGGCGGCGAGAAGCGTCCGGGCGTCGCTGATGTCGTCGGCGTGGATCAGCGGCGGGGCGATCGGGGTGGGTTCCACCGGGTAGGGGTCAGCGAGGAAGGCGCGTTGGCGGGCGTAGGCGGCCTGCTCGGCGTCGGTGTCGATACGCACCCAGCGGACCCGGTCACAACGCGCGGGCCCGCCGGCGGCGGGCAGGGTCAGACGGTCACCGGGCCGCGGGCCGTACACGGTGAACAGGTGTTGGAGGGCGTTGGCGGCGTCGGCGAGCCTGGCATGGTCGGCGTAGAGAAACGGGCCGTGCGGGCTGCGCGGGGCGATGAAACCGTTGCCGCACAGCGCGACCTCGCCGACACCGTCGAGCGGTTCCAAATAGCTGATCAGCAGGCTGTGGAGGATCTCGATGCCGGTCGTGCGGCGGCGGGGCCCGTCCAGGCCGGGGAGCAGGTTCGTGTCCGCGCCGAGTGCCCCGTAGGGGACGGTCTGGGCGTTGTTCGACACCACCGCCAACCGTGGCGGCAGCAGGGCACCGTCGGTGAGCTGCTCGACGTACAGGTCGCTGACGTCGGCGTCGACACCGATGAACACGTCAGCGCCGGCGGTGTCTACCAGCCGGATCAGCGGCTGGGCGACCCGGGACTCCCAGAACAGTGTCCGGGCAGCCGCCGGATACAGGAAGATCTCCATCTCGCCGGCCCGCAGCGGCTGCGTGTGGTCCAGCCGCCGCACCGTGAAACCCACCGCGCGGATCGCGTCGACCACCGCGGTGGGGGTGGTGACGCCGGTGTAGACCGGTACCCGCCGGTCGAGCAGGTCGAGGGACGGCAGGTGGAAGTGGTCGAGATGCTCGTGGCTGAGGACCACCGCGTCCGGGCGGGGCATCGCGGCGACGTCCACCGTGCGAGGCGGCCATAGCGCGAACTCCAGCTGCGGGCAGGCCCCGAACGCCGGGGTGGGGATCGGATCGAGCAGCACCACAGCGGTGCCGTCACTGATGTGCCAGCTTTGATGGCCCAGGAACGTCAGTTCCAGGCCGGTGGACCGCGGGGCCATGCCAGAGTCGTCCTTTCTGCTCTGCCGCGAGGGGCCGGCGGGCAGGGATCCCACGAAGGGGGAACGGGACCCCTGCCCGCCGACCCGGACAGAGCCAGGCGTTGACGGGGGTTCTACCGGTGGTAGGCCGTCGGGGCGGTGTCGGTGACACGGGCCGCGGTAAACGCCCGCACCCGGCGCTGCACGCGGGCCACGTCCTGGACGGTGACCTGCGCGGGTGCCGGAGCCGTACCGGTGGGCTGTCCGAGGGTGCTACTCATCGCCTTCCTCCTTCCTGAGGGCTTCGGGGCCGCGCGGACACGGCGGTTACCGGCACGCCGAAGGGACGAGCCGTGCTCTGGCCGCCTTGTCCACCGCCCCTCGATGGGGCTGGCATGCCGCCGCCGGGGCCGGTCTGCTGCTCATCGCCCCGGCGGCGACCGCTCCCAGCACACCGCAGGACGACGCACACAGGAAGGCCGTGGTAATGGCCTAATCAGTGGCCGTTTCAGTTGCCGTTTCCGGAAGCCGTCCGGGGAGCGACGTCGAGACGGCTAGTGTTACCGCGTTCAGTCACTCAAGCGACACGCAGGACGTGGCCGTCATGTCGAGAGACACCCCCGTACTGATGTTGCGGGCCTACCGGGAGTGGTACGGCCTCGAGCAGCACGAAGTTGCCTCACGACTGGTGCACCTTGCCCGGGCCATCGACGGCACGCACCCCGGGGTCAACGACGAGATGATCTCCCGGTGGGAACGTGGGCTGGTCCGACCACGACGACGCTACCGGCAGTTGCTGTGCACGCTGTACCAGGCGACAGAAACGCAGCTGGGATTCTGCCGGCCCCTCCCCGGGGAAACCGTCATCCACCCGTGGCCGCCGGTACCCGCCGGCGACAGCTCCTCCGCGGACACCACCATGGCGCTGCCCTGGAACGCGGAGGGCGGTTTGCAGGCGGCCCGGGGCATCCTCGACGCTGAAGGCATGGATCGTCGACTGTTCCTCACCGCCATGGGCACGGCGATCACCGAACCCGCCCACGGGTGGCTGTTCGCCCCACCCGTGGACTCCGTGACCCGGAACAGCGGCAGCCGTCTGCCCGCCACGGTCGTCGACCACCTTGACCAGATCATCGACCAGCTCCGCCGGATGGACGACCAGCTCGGTGGGGGTGCGCTACTCGGCCTGGTCCGCCAGCACCTCGCCTACGTCATCGGCCTCCTCGAGCATCGGCGTTACACCGACAGCGTCGGACGCCGCCTCCATGCCACCGCGGCCGAACTTCTCCGGCTGGCGGGCTGGCTTTCCTTCGACGCCGGTCAGCATGCCCCCGCGCAACGTTTCTTCGTCGCCGCGCTCCACGCCGCGCACACCGCCGGTGACCGCGCGCTCGGCGCCAACATCCTCGGTTTCGCTTCCTGCCAGGCCAAGGACCTCGGTCATGTCCGTGCCGCGGTGTCACTCGCTGAAACCGCCCTGGCCGGCTATCCCGGTGGAACACCCCGGGTGAGCGCGATCCTGCACCTGCGGGCGGCCGAGGCGTACGCCAACGACCAGCAGACCACCGGCTGCCGCACGGCGATCGACACCGCGTTCGACCGGCTGACAGACGCTGTTCCCGAGCACGGGGAACCCGGATGGTGCTATTGGATCAACGAGGCGCAGGCGCACGCCCAAGCCGGGTACTGCTATCTGAAACTCCACGACTGGCCCCGGGCGCAAGAACATCTCCACGCCGCCCTGTCCTTGCAGGACACGGCGTTCTCCCGCGAAGCAGCCCTCCGCCAGACACTGCTCGCCACCGCCTACGCCCGGCAGGACCCACCCGACCTCGACCAGGTAACAGCACTCGGCAGTGCCGCCGTCAACACCCTCACCGGGGAAGTCGACTCAGCCCGATGCGTCGGCCACATGAGCCGCCTGGCTACCCACCTTGCGCCCCACCGTCGGACACCAGCGGTCCGTGCATTCCTCGACCGCGCTGATGCGCTCACCGCTTCACCGTCCTCAAGGTCTGTATAAAAACGAACTCCAGGCGCAGACCCGAGACGTCGCCTCACGGTGCGGGCGGGCTCACGGTCGGCTTGGCTCTGTGTGGGTGCTTGGCCTCACCGGCTCTGGCTGGCCTGGCGCGGCCCCCAGCCCCGGCCGGCCCTGATAGCAGAACGTGACTATCAAAATCGATCGTTCCATGGCGTGATCGCCACGCCGGTCGGCAGCCGTATCAGCGATGCTCCGGCGGGTCACTCGCTACGGACCGTAGTGCCGCCCTGGTAGACGTGACCGACTCGTCACAATATGACCCTACCGGGTCACGCCCGAATTGCCCCCGAAGTAAAACCATCTGTATGTTAGACGAACACATTCTGTAACTGGAGGTTGCATGGCCACGACACGAGCACCACAAACCGCTCCTCTACTGACACCCGCTGAGGTAGCCACCATGTTCAGGGTGGACCCCAAGACCGTGACCCGCTGGGCCAAAGCCGGAAAACTGACCTCGATCCGCACTCTCGGCGGCCACCGCCGCTACCAGGAAGCCGAGGTCCGTGCGCTCCTGACCGGCATCCCCACCAGGGACGACACGGCCTAACCCACCCACCGTCAAGGTTCCCCGTTCCCGGGCCGGGGGAGCCTCGACACAGATCCTGCTACGCCACCGGCCCTGACCCCACAGACGACCCGTCCTCTGCCACGGGCCAGGGCATCGGCCGGTCGTATCGGGAACGGGGTGGGGCGTGACATGGCCACGTACACGGTACGCGTGACAGCAGTGACCTGGGTAAACACGTTTCTGATCTTCCTGCGTCGTGGACGATCGTTACCGGACGGTGGCTCCTCCGGAGAACGCGTGGCCGAAGATGTACGGCTACGGGTCGGCGGGGCCGGAACCCAGGTCCGCCGCCCGGCCGCCGGCCGGGCGGGACGCCGGGCGATCGTGTCCGGGAAGAAACGGCAGAACACGGCCACGGCCATCACGATCAGCGACAGTCAGGGCCGCGTCCTGTGGTCCGGGGCCAGCTGGTCCGGTCGGATGCACGACCAGACCGGGCTGCGCGTCGAAGGGATCGCCGAACAGCTCCGCCCGCACCCGGGGGTGCGGCTCATGGCGGACGAGGTGAGTGCTACAGGGGGCTGGCGAACGCATTCCCCGACCAGGTCGAGCTCCACCACAGAAACCAGCGGACACCGCCGGGCCCGGGTGCGTCTTCTTTGGGGGTGTGTCATGCCGGGATATTCGGGTCACGTGGCGGGCGCCGTTAAGGGCCTGCTGAGCTGAGGCCGAGGTCCGGGATGCTGGCGGCGTCGTAGCGGGCGAGATGGTGCTCTTCGAGGTAGCGCCGCTTGTAGGAGGCCAGGTAGGCGTCAAGGTCGCCGTTGATGACGACGGCGCGGAGGTTGAGGATGTCCTGGGCTCCCTCGAGGCCCCACCGGGCGCCCGTCAAACCGAATCGATCTTCGATGGCGTGCCTGCATGCTCCTTCGAGCATGCCTGTGGCGATCGGCCAGCCGCGGGCGAGTGCCTTGTCGTAGCGCATGTACGGGTGGTTGTTGGTCAGGTAGGTCACGGCCCGGTCGACGTCGCCGAGGTCGGTGCCGCGGGCACGTGGGTTGTTCCGGATCTCCGCGGCGAGGGATGCCAGCGTCGCGGCGACGGCCTTCGCGCGGCCGTGCAGGACCCGCAGCAGCTGCCCGTCGCCCCATGCGCTCACGGCGGTCGGCGGCTTGCCGGAGTTGAGCGGGACGGCGGCCTTGCGCACGTACTCGGCGACGTGGATGTAGTCGATGAAGATCGGGACCTTCAGGCCGCGCTGGTGCGCGTGCTCGTTGATGGCGGCGATCTGCTGCTTGTTGCCGTCGACGAGGGCGACCCGCTGGTGGGTGTGGAGCGGGTCGCGGCGGTCGGCCTCGTCGAGCGCCCGGCCGATCACCGCCGGGATGTCCTCGGTGATCGACGCGGAGACCCACGTGTCCGTCGCCGCGGGCCCGGGGTGCCCGGCGCGGCGCGCGGCCGGGGCGGCGAGGTCCTGCGGGACCCGGACGGCGGGGGTGAACCGGGCGACCGCGACGATCTCGGCCATCTTCTTCACACCGGGGTGGGCCGCGTCGCTTCCCGCGCGGGTGCGGTGCTCCGGGCGCACGGCGATGCCCTTGCCGTCGGCCCGCAGCATCAGCACGTCCCCGTCGGCCAGGCCGGCGGCGCCGCGGGCCCGCTGCTCGTGGAAGTCGCCGGTCCAGCGGGCCAGGCCAGCCGCGATCATGGACAGCTGAGCCCGCCCGACGGTGACCCCGGTCCGGTCGGCGATGACCTTCTGCGCCATCCCGTAGCCGCCGGTGACGAGGTGGTAGGCCGCCAGGGTGCGCATCCCCGTCGCGTAGCTGTCCGCGGGCAGGCCCCAGCGGGCATCCGCCGGGTAGAGGGTGTCCTCGCGCCGGTTGCGGTAGGCCAGCCGTTCCGCCTGGACCTCGCCGAAGATGCTGGTCAGGCCCCGGCCGTGGCCGTTCTCCACGCTGCCGTGCCGGATCCCCGCCGCGGACACCAGGTGGCTGACGCGCTGCTCGCGGGCGGTGTCGAGCGCGAACGTGGTCTGTAGCAGTGCCCGCTGCAGACCACGGCCGTCCGTACCGATCGTCGTCTCCCGGTCGCCGTGGTCCGCGCCCGCGGCACCGTCGACCGCCCATCTGATCATCGAGGAGAACTGCCGCACCGGGCCGGCGAGCAGGGCGGCGGTCTCGGGGTCCAGCGGGGCCGTGCTGCCGTCGTCGTGCACCTCGACCACTGTCACGGACACGGACATCGCCACCGCCGGGCCGCCGACCTGCTGGGGGACATGAACGCCAACACCGGCCATGATCCCTAGCGTCGGCCCCGGACCGGCCGACCCGGAACAACGCCCACGAGTCCACCCGTGGTCCCGCCCAACCGCGCGATGGCCGCTGACCAGCACAGATCACACTTTGTGATGCCCGCAACGCTCCTGAAGGTCCAGACGCTCCGAGGTCACCCATGTTGATGCAGCCATCAACCCAAAATCACGCCCTTGAAAAAGACGCACCCCGGTGACCTGCGACTTCGCCGCCTGGTGTGGTCGGGTGGCCCGGGGGGATCGCACCCCCGGGCTCCCACAGAACGGAGCGTGAGCCTCTCGGTTCACTCCGCTCTTCTCATCACATTCCGGCGAGCGTGCGTGCCCAGGCCCAGTGCACGAACAGCCCGGGCTCCCGATCGAGGAGCCCGGTCCACCATGCCTTGAACCGCTTGTACGGGCGAAGCCGTCTGTACTTCTTGCCAGCCCACCGCATCAGGCAGGTGTTGATGCGGTGCAGGAGGGGATTCAGCTGCGACCGGTAGAACCGGCCGTAGTAGTTCATCCAGCCCGCCACGACCGGGTTGACCAGCACGGCGAGCCCGCCCAGGTCATGCCTGGTACGCGTGTGGATTCGCCATCGGCGGACCCGCTGGCCCATTTTCTTAAGGGCCTCGGGACTGACCGCAGGCTGGAAACTCACGAACATTTTTCCGTCGGCTCCCCTGGCGCCCCTAGGCCGGAAGGTGTACCCCAGGAACGTGAACGAGGTGTGCTCGTACAAGCCACGCCGCCTGGAGCGCTGCTGTGCGATCTCATCCGCGAAGGACCGAATCCGACCTCGTCAACCCGCCGACGGACACACAGCGTCACAAAATAGGATCATGGCGTTGAGCCCACACCATCGCCCGACGAACAAGATCGTGCGGCTCGAGCCCGCATTGAGCCCACAAACCTCAGATGATCTTCCAAAGAAGATCTAGAAAATGGGATCACCGCAGGTCGCAGCCATGATCAAATGTGGGCCGCCAGGGGATCGAACCCTGAACCCGCAGATTAAAAGACCCCTGAAACACGTGTCGGAACATATCTACCGATATCCAAGAATGCCCGAACGCGCAGGTCACAGCGACCGCAGATGCCGGAGGGTACTATTGATTGTCAGACAGTTCCGCAACGTCCACACCCACAATGAGCACACGGAACCCATCGTTTTCTCGGACAACAAGCAACCGCGTACGTTACCCACAGTATTTAACAACCTGTGGGGCCCCAGAATCCCGATTTGGCCTTTGAGCTGACCTTTTGCGGTTGATGCGATCTTCCGCGGGAGGTGTCAGGCGGCGTTGCGATATTCGCTGATCAGCCCGCCGAGGATGCGTGTGCGACGGACGGTGGAATCCGACGTCGGGGCGAGCACGGGTGGCGAGTCGGGTGGGTGCTGGCTGAGGGAGCGGTGGGGCCGGTGGGTGTTGAAATGCTCGGTGTAGCTGCCGAGGACCGACATCAGGTGCCGTTCGGAGACGATCAACAGCCTGTCGGTGCATTCGCGACGGACGGTGCCGATCCAGCGTTCCGCGATCGCGTTCGCCGTCGGGGCTTGCGGCGGTATGCGCACCACATCGATGCCGGCTCCGGCGAAGACGGCGTCGAAGGAAGCCGTGAACTTCGCGTCGCGGTCACGGAGGAGGAAGCGGAACCGGTGGCTGCGCTCCTCGAGGTCCATCAACAGGTTCCGGGCATGCTGGGTGACCCAGGCTGCGGTCGGCTGTTTCGTGACCCCGAGAACATGAACACGACGGGTGGCGTGTTCGACGACGAAGAACACGTAGATCCGTTGGAGGAACACGGTGTCCACTGTGAAGAAATCGCAGGCCAGCAGGCCGGAGGCCTGGGCGGACAGGAACGTGCGCCAGGAGATGTCGGCCCGGCGGGGTGCGGGGTCGATGCCGGCGCGGTGCAGGATCCGCCAGACGGTGGCGACTCCGACTGGGTAGCCCAGCCCGATCAGTTCTCCTTGGATCCGGCGGTGGCCCCAAGTCGGATTCTCCCGTGCGAGGCGCAGGATCAGATCGTGGATCTCCCGGCGAACCGGTGGCCGTCCGGGGGTCTTGTGTGGGTAGGTCCATTTCCGTGCGAGGAGTTCCCGATGCCAGCGCAGCACGGTGGCCGGGGTGACGAAGAACGAACCCCAACGGGCCCGGGGTAGCAGCCGGGACAGGGCTGCGAGGATGACACGATCCGCCGGTTCCAGGGCCGGGCGGTTCACCTGCCGTCGCAGCACCGCCACCTGGTGCCGCAGGACGAGGAGCTCCACATCTTTCGCGGTGTCGCCGCGCACGCGGAGCAACATCAGTCCGAGAGCGTTGCGCATCAGGGCGTAGAGCAGCGACCACACCATGACCATCCAGCCTGCCCGACACGGGCCCCGTCCGGCAGGCAAACACGCAGGTCACTGCTCGAATCGGGGTTCTGGAGCCCCACAGGGCACGGCGGCACCGCCTTTCAGCTGCTCGGTACGACGTCGACGGGAAGACGAGGGTGACCGCCGGGCGGGTCTGCCCTCAGGCGGGGACGAGCATCGGTTCGGCGGTGAACGCGGTCGCGGCCGTGCGGGCATAGCCGGGCAGTTCGGCGTCGCGCTCACCGAGATCCAGGCCGAAGCCGGCGAACGCGGCGGCGAGCTGCGTCCGGGTGGCCTGCTGGTCCGGCGCGTCCACTCCGGCCACGATCAGGGCGATCGTGCCCGGCCGGCGGACCGGCGGCGGACCGGGCAGCGCAGCCGGGTCCAGCGGCATCGGACCGTCCGGCGCAATCGGGTCGAACGCGAGGGCCTGCTCGGACATGTAACCGGTGGAGGTACCGTAGTCGACCGGCGGGGAGGAGTAGTGGGCGCCCGTGAGCTGGTCGTGGACAAGCTGCTCACCGGGCCGCGGCAGGATGTCCCCCCGGCCGGTCCCCCACATCGCCTGCGGCACGCTCACCCGGGTCTCCGCCACCGACCAGCGGGACAGACCACCGTCCTCACTGTCGCGGGTCAGTGTCACCCGGTGCGCACTGTCGAGGTTCTCCACCTGCATCGGCCGGATGTCGAGCCTGTCCCCATGGACGACCGGAGTCTGCGCGGTGTCGAGATAGATGCCGGTGACCGGGACAGCCGAGTCGGTGCTGAAGGTGAACCCGGACTCCGAGACCTGCCACGGCGCCCGCGGGCCGCCGCACCGGTCGTCCTCGTTGTACCCGTCCGCCACCAGGCCCGACACCGCCATCACCCGGACCGCCGTGTCCGGCGGCGGGAGCATCCGGGTGAACTGCGCCCAGTCCAGCGGCGGCGGCATCCGGTCACGACCCGCCCCGAAGTCGATCGTGAACGAGACGAACCAGAGACTGATCTTCGCCTCACCGCCGGTCGGCGGCCCCCAGACCCGCAGGTCCGCACCGACCTCCACCGTGATCGACACCCGGACAAATGCGATCTTCACCGTGGCCGACACCCCGACCGAGACCCCGATCCCGATGTCGAACCGGAACGGATCCCACTGCACCAACGCGTCCGCGTAGGCGGTCAGCCACGCCCGCAGCGCACCGGAGTGGAACTTCACCTCCAACCGGCCGCCGGCCATGACCGCCGACGGGGTGATCGCGAAGTAGCCTCCGCCACCGACGGTCACCTTCGACCCGAGCCCCCAGCTGATACCGAGCTGCGCGAGTCGCGGATAGCCCGACGGGGGCTCGTAACCGGGGTGATAGCCACCCATACTCAGCGCGAAATCCCCAGCCTGGGGATGCGCCCCGAACCAGACCTTCAGCCCGACGCCGCCGTGAATCGCGCAGTCGTCGTCGAACACGTAGGAGTCCGGGGTGAGCGCGGTGCCCAGACTGAGCTCCCCGGCGCTCGGACGCACCACGATCTCGACCGCGAACTCCAGCCGGGCGTACTTCGTGTTCC
This sequence comes from Protofrankia sp. CiP1_Cm_nod3, assembly GCF_982290655.1. Lineage (NCBI taxonomy): Bacteria > Bacillati > Actinomycetota > Actinomycetes > Frankiales > Frankiaceae > Protofrankia > Protofrankia sp. CiP1_Cm_nod3. The sequence continues at coordinate 1,183 of NZ_CEVIVD010000130.1, read as the reverse complement.
CGTGCCGGGGGAACTCGGTGCCCCCGACGCCCACGAGCGCGATCGTCAGGTCGTTGCCAGCCTGCACCAGCAGCATCGCCCGACCAAAGATCGTCTCGAAACAGGAGAACGCCAGGCCCGCCGCCACCCACAGATCCCCCTGTGACGGCCTGACCCACGGATTGGCACCGCCGGTCAGAACCCGCAGCACCGTCATCGGATCTGACAGACCCTCCTCGGGCGCCCCGATCGCACCTGGATTGTCCAACGCGGCCAGGAACGGGAAGTCGGCGACCGACGTGGCCTCCGGCACGCGGATCGCACTGTTCCAACCCATCCCCGCCGCGATCCCACGGACCTGGAAGGCCGGCGGGCCGACCCCCGTCTTCCGTCCCAGCGACCCGAAACCGAAGAACGACGGCGCCGCGTCACCCTTCGGGACCACATAGGCGCCCATCGCCGTCCCGTTGAACACCCCCGTGTCGACCATCAACACACCGGCGAGGGCCGCTGCGTATGGATCCGGGGCAGGAAACGGGGACAACCCACCCGCCACCCGCAGGGGCGGGTACTCGTAGTTGACGGTCACACCCTGACCACCCGAAGGCACCCCAGGATCCGTCCAGCCCCGCGTGGCAGGCAGCCGCGCCGGCACCGGGGCGGGGATGAGCGTCAGCCGACCGGCCCGCGTCCGCGGCGGAACCAACACCACGAACTCGCCCGTCCGAGCACTGACCATCGCGACCGGCCCCGGCCGCCGGGGCACACGTCCCGCCTGCCGCGCCCCAGAGTCGGGCGGCCAGTATCCGCGGACCGCGCCCTCGCCTGCAGCCACGTCCGGTCGAGAACCTGGTCGGCGACGGCGCAGCGGAACCAGCACCGCACGCCTGGCCGCCGGCAGCACCAGCCACTCGCCGGCCTCGACCGGCCCGGCCAGAAGAGCCTCCGGCACCGGGACTCCGCCGATCTCCGCAAGCCGGCCCGCGATCCGCGCACCCTGCGCGGCTGTGACCGGACGGCTCAGCGACAACACCTGCCAGCCCGAACCCCCGCTGCTGTCCCCCGCGACGGCCGGGCTGCCATCGGCGATCACCAACCGCAGCGCACCCTCAGGCGGCCACCCGTCGGGTTCGACGGCCTCGCCCGACCCCAGGTTCCTCCCTCCAGGCCTTTCGGCGCGCCTACGGTCCTCGCCGTCAGGCAC
>NZ_CEVIVD010000129.1:11065-13234 GCF_982290655.1 Protofrankia sp. CiP1_Cm_nod3 | reverse complement strand
CGCCCGGCCGTTCCGGCGGGCCGGACAGCGGCGGCGCGGGCGGGCCGTCGGCACGAACAGGCGGCAGAGATCCAGGCGGCGGACCCATAGGGTCGGCGGTATGGACACGGAGGATGTGCGGCTCCTGCTGGATGCCGTGGCCTCCGGCACGGTCGGGCCGGACGACGCCCTGGCACGCCTGGCCGCGGGCCCGCTCGGCGACGGCGGCGGCTGGAGCGACCTCGGGTACGCCCGTGTCGACACCCACCGCGGGCTTCGCACCGGCGACCCGGAAGTCGTCTACGCCGCCGGCAAGACCCCGGCGCAGACGGTCGGCATCGTCGCCGAACTGCGGCGGACTGCCGGCCCCGGCCGTCCGACGCTGGTCACGCGGGCCGACGCCGCCACCGTCGCGGCGCTGCGGGCGCGCTGGCCGGACGAGCTCACGATGTCCGCGCGGACAGCGGCCTGGGCGTCCGGCGACGCTGTCAGCACACCCTCCGCGGCGGCCGGCCGCACCGCCGAGCATGCCGATACCACCGGCCGTACCGGCACCGCCGGCCGCTCCATCTTCGCCGGTCATGAGGCCTTTGCCAGTCATGCGGCCGGTGTGTCACAGGGTGCGGTCACGGTTGCCGTCGGCCCGTTGCCCCCGGCTCGCGGCCGGGTTGTCGTCGTCTGCGCCGGGACGTCGGACGCCCCGGTCGCCGCGGAGGCCGCGCTGACCGCCCGCGCGTCCGGGGCGGGCGTTGAGACGATCATGGATGTGGGGGTCGCCGGGCTGCATCGGGTCCTCGCCGTCCGTGACCAGCTGGCTGGGGCCGACTGCCTGATCGTCATCGCCGGCATGGAGGGAGCCCTACCGAGCGTGATCGGCGGGCTGGTCGGCACACCGGTCGTTGCCGTCCCGACCAGCGTCGGTTACGGCGCGTCCCTCGGCGGGCTTACCGCACTGCTCGCCATGCTCACCTCGTGCGCTCCCGGCATCGCGGTGTGCAACATAGACAACGGTTTCGGCGCGGGCGTCTTCGCGGCCCGTGTCGTCCGCCGTTCGGCGTCCGACGCCCGCCAGTCGTAACCCCACAGTCGTAGGTGGAAACCGCTGTCATGACAGCTCTTTTCCACCTACGGCTTCGATGCCCGTAGGTGGAAAACGTCGTCCGGACAGCCCTTTCCACCTACGCACGACGGGCACTGGTTGTGGTTGTGGCTGGTTTCAGTGGTTTCCGCTGTCGTCCAGGTCCACTGGGTCCAGGTCCGCTGGCGTGTCCGGGCCCGCTGTCGGCCCGGACGGGCGTCCTGCCCGCGTCGCGGCCGTGCGCCGGTCAACGCTCCCGGCGGTGGGAGTCCCGATGGGCGGGGATGCGGCGGCCACCGGTACCGGCACCGGCACCGGCACCGGTACCGGCACCACCACGGCGCAGGCCGGTCCCCCGGTCGACCCGGCGCACCGCGTCGCCGCCCTCGGCCCGGTGGCGTTCCTGGCTGATCCGGTCCCTGATCAGATCCAGCGCCCGGTCACGGTCGCCCTCGTCGAGTCCGTGCATGAGACTGTCGAAAACACTCAAGAGTTCTCCCCGGAACAAAGATCGCGGAAAATGTTCCACTTTTTCTCGCTGTAAGAACCTCTTTTCGTCGCGCCGGTTCTCGTCGCACCGCCCACGCGGCGGCGCCGGCCGCCGACACCGGACGCCGGCGGATCGCCGGCACCCATGACCGGTCAGGCGGCCGGGCCGAGCGCCACCTTCGTCCGCTGGTCGACGATCCCGCGGGCCGCCGCCACGGCCGGCACCGGCCGCCGTCGGCGGGGCCGGGCCCGGCGGTGCGCCAGACCCGGCATCCGGACCGAGCGGGACAGGCGCATACTGGCTCCGCACCGTGCGAACATGCTGGGGAATCCTTCCCCGGGCAACGCCGTCGAAAACCGCAGCATCGCCGAAAACCGTCACCGAAAACCGTTGCCGAAGACGTCGGGACCAGCGAGAATCGCCGGTCGGGCAGTGGCCGGCGCACACCGCTCCGCGCCTCCTCCGTGACCCGTTTCGACCGGTGTACACACAACCGCGAGGAATCCGACATCAACAGAAAGAGCGACGAACTGAACGAGAGATCGCTTTCGCCCAGTTCCGGACGGGGTGATACCCCAAAAGATCGGCACTCTGAGTAGTAATAGTTTCCCTTGCCGTTCTC
>NZ_CEVIVD010000129.1:0-10831 GCF_982290655.1 Protofrankia sp. CiP1_Cm_nod3 | reverse complement strand
AATCGGGACGGAGCGTCGTGCGTCCCACCATCCCCCTCACTGGAGAATCCCTACCTGTGACCAGTCGTGACAGCGGTCGTTACCGGCTCTCCCGCCGCAGCCCGGCCGGAACGGTCGTCGCGCTGCGCGCCCTCGGCCTCAGTGACCTGCTGACCGCCCTGCCCGCGCTGCGCGGCCTGCGCCGGGCCCGGCCGGACGCGCGGATCCTGCTGGCCACGCCACAGTGGCTGGAACCGGTGGCGCTGCTGTCCGGGGCGGTCGACGGTGTCGTGGACACGCCGAAGCTGGGCCCGGTGGCTGTCCAGCGGCCGGCGCTGGCGGTGAACCTGCACGGCCGGGGACCGGCCTCGACGATGGCGCTGCGCGCGACGGCGCCCGCGGAGCTGTGGGCCTTCGACCTGCCGGGCGGGGTGTCCTGGGACCTGGACACCCCGCCCGGCAACAGGCGGCACGCCCCGCGGGAGCACCGCGGCGGCCCCTGGGAACGCCAGGCCGGCGAGGAACGCGAGGTGGCGCGATGGTGCCGGCTGATGGAGGCACACGGAGTCGCCTGCGACCCGGACGACCTCTTCCTGCCCCGGCCGGCCGTCCCCCCGGTCGTCGGCGGCGCGACGATCGTGCATCCAGGTGGCGCGCACCCGGTCCGCCGCTGGCCGGCACGGCAGTGGGCGCTGGTGGCGCGGGCACTCGCCACCAACAGTCACCAGGTGGTCGTGACGGGAAGCCCGCAGGAGACGGAACTGGCGCGGACGGTCGCGCGGGAGGCCGGGCTGCCTCCCGCGGCCGTGCTCGCCGGATCGACCAGCCTGCCCGAGCTGTGCGCGCTGGTGGCCGCCGGGTCGCTGCTGCTCGCGGCCAACACCGGGGTAGGCCATCTCGCGACCGCCTACGGGACGCCGTCCGTACTGCTGTTCGGGCCGGTGCCACCGGCCCGGTGGGGACCACCACCGGGCCGTGGTCAACATGTCGCGCTGTGGTCCGGAGAGCGGGGATCCGCGGACCGGAACGGTTCCGCCGCGGCCAGCACCGATCAGGTCGTGGACCCGATAACGCCAGCGGACGTCCTGCGGGCGGTGGCCGCGCTGCCCACGGGCCATCCTCCAACCGGTGAGGAATCCGGTCGGTGAAGGACACCGGCCAGTTAGGACGTCCGCGGGGCTCGGGAGTGTCGGTGGCGTGCCCGGCGAGTCGCCAGCCGGCCTGGGATCCCCGATCGCGCAGGTCAGTGCCCGGACGGCCGCCCGTGCCGGACCGGCGTCCACCGGGCGGTGGCCCGGACGAACGGCCCGAGCGAGTGATCCGGACGGGCGATCCGGCGATAATCCGGAAATGATCAGTCCAGAAATGATCAGAGGATGATTCGGGAAACCGTCCGGACGATATACGGACGGGTTTGCCGGCGTGCCGGCGTGCCGGCGGGACGGCCTTGTCCCTCTTGCGTCATCCTGCATGTTCTTGCATGTTCTTGCATGTTCCTGTGCGTTCCCGCACCGTCTTTCTCGCGTCCTACCCGTACCGTTCGTACCGTTCGATGATCATTCCGTGTGGCTCGAGTGTCCCGCTCGGGCCCGACCCGCCGTTCGGGGCCGACCTGCTGATGACCGACGCCAGACCGCCGTCCACCGGCCCCCGGCCCGCCCGGCCGGCCGGGCCGGATCCCGCCGCCGGGCAGCTCCGGATCGGATGGCTCGACCTGTCCAGCGGGGTGAGCGGGGACATGCTGCTCGGCGCCCTGACCGGCGCGCTCGCCGGAACGGGCCGGCCCACCGGGGTGATCGGCGATGCCGTCGAGGCGCTGGGTCTCCCCGTCCGGCTGGATGTCGGCACCGCGTCCAGAGCGGGGCTGGCGGCCACCCGCGTCCGTGTGATCACCGGTAGCGATATCGCTGAAACCGGTGGCGACGACAGGAGCGACGCTGACGGGAACGTCGACAAGGGCGTCGGAGGCACCGCGGCCGCCTCCGGCACCAGACCTGGCACACACAACGATCATCATGGGCACCGCCATCATCACGGCCATGGCGACGACGGCCGGTTCGACGGGCCGGCCGGTGGGCATCCCCGCCGTACCTGGCCGGACGTCCGCCGGCTGCTGGCCCGGGCAGCGCTGGCCGACACGGTCCGTGAACGCGCGCTGGCCACCTTCGCCGCGCTGGCCGAGGCCGAGGCGGCCGTCCACGGCATCCCCGCCGACGAGGTGCACTTCCACGAGGTCGGGGCGCTCGACGCGCTCGCCGACGTGGTCGGCGTCTGCGCCGGGATCGCCGCGCTCGGCCTCGACCAGCTCGTCGTGTCCACGGTGGCGCTCGGTGGTGGATCGGCCCGTACCGAGCACGGCGTCCTGCCGGTACCCGGCCCGGCCGTGCTGGAGCTGCTGCGGGCCGCCGGGCTGCCGGGCCGCGGCGGGCCGGTGGACGTGGAACTGTGCACGCCGACCGGGGCGGCGCTCGTGGCGGCCCACGCGGACGCGTCCGGCCCGCTCCCGCCGATGCGGGTGCTGGCGGTCGGGGTCGGCGCCGGCCGGCGTGACATCCCGGACCGGCCCAACATCGTCCGGCTGGTCGTGGGGCACGCCCCGCGGCCAGGCCCGCCGGTCCCGGTCCCGATGGCCGGCGTCCGCGCGCACCTTCCCCGCACTCCGCCTTCCCGCGCACCCCTGGGCTCCCTGGGCTCCCTGGACTCCCAGGACTCCCAGGCGCCGGACAGCTTCGCGCCGCGGGAGGCGCCGGACGGTCCCGTGCCGGATGCCGCCGTCCCGGAGGCTCCCGGCACGGGCACCCCCGGCGCGGTCGACGAACTGCTCATCGAGACCAACGTCGACGACCTCGACCCGCGCGCCTGGCCGGAGATCATGGCCGTGCTCCTGGCGGCGGGCGCCCGCGACGTCTGGCTGACGCCGATCCTGATGAAGAAGGGCCGGCCGGCGCACACCCTGTCGGTGCTTGTCCGGGCGACGCACGCCGACGCCGTCCGACGGCTGGTCTTCCTGCACACTCCCACCCTCGGCCTGCGCGAGACAACGGTGCGCAAGCGGGCCCTGGACCGGGCCTTCCGCACCGTGGACGTGGGCGGCGAGACCGTCGCCGTGAAGATCGGCATGCTTGCCGGCGGCCGGGCCGTCACCGCCCAGCCCGAATGGGACGACGTGCGGCGGGCCGCGGCCCGGCTGGGGCAGCCGGCCCGCTGGGTCCTGGCGGCGGCGGCCGCGGCCGCACTGGGCACCGGCGGAGCGTCCCTTCCCCCGGCCAGCCACGGCGACGGTGATGACACCGGCATCAGGGGTATCACCAACATCAGCGGCGGCACCGCCAGCGCGGACGGCACCCGTACCACGGGCAAGATCCATACCACGGGCGGGAGTGGCGCGGCGGACGTCACGTCACCGGCACCGGTGACGGTGACGCGCGGACCGACATGTCGTCCTGAGCCGTGTCCGGCGCACATCGGCTGGTGGGGACGGCAGGAGACCAGCCGGACGGACTCCCGCGAGCGTGTCACCGGCGTCCAGGCCTATCCGCGGCCCCTGATCGGGTAACCGAACAGGCTGATATGTCAATGTAGTTGGATTTGGATGTAGTGCACCGTGGACGCGAACCGATCGGGGGGAGTGACAGTCGATGTCACCGTCATCGTCCCGCTCCTGCCCGCCGCCGGATCCGGTCGAGCCGGGCAACGAGACCCTGAACGGGGCCTCGTACGCCAGGGAGATCTCGTACACCGCGCAGCCACGGCAGGAGGCCGGGCGACGGGCCGGCGCCACCGGGGATCCGCAGCCGATGAACGGCCTCACACCGCCGCGCATCAGTGTGAACGGCTCCCCCGGCGCCGAGGCTGCCGGGCCGCCAGGGCCGCCAGGAGCACCGGCCCCGTCACCGCCGCGGGCGGCGCCGCCGCCCGTCGCGCCACCCGGTGGTGAACGCGGCTTCGACCCGCTCACCAGCGCGTGGTCGGAGGTGGCCTACCGGTCGTCCTCGTCCTGGCGCTCCTCCGGCCCGGGTACGCCGCCGGTGCCGAACGGCATACCCGGCGGTTTCGCCGTGGTGGACAGGTACACCGCGGTGGACGACGTCACGGCGGGCACTGTCACGAACACCGCCGGGCCGGCCGGCCCGGCGGCCTCGGACGCGCCGGCCGCGAACGGCCGGCCCTGGTTCGAACCGCCGACCTACGATCCGCTGTTCGACCAGGACACGTTCATCAGCGTGCCGCCGCACCCGTCGAGCGACCGTCGCACACGCGCTGTCCCCCTCCGCCACGAGGCACGCCCCGGGGATGCCCGGCGCCCTCCCGAGCCGCCGGACGCCGGTCACGACCATGCCGGCCCGCCGCCCGGCCAGAACCACCCGGAGCAGGACCAACGAGGGCAGGAGCAGGGCACCCAGGGACGGGGGCCGCGGGAACAGGACCATCTGCCGCACACGCTGGCGTCCACGCAGCACCCGGCACCCGTATCGCCGCCACCGCCAGCGGAACCGCCGGTGGGCCCGTCCACCGCGCCGTTCCCGACCGCCCCCGGCGGGAATCCCCTGTTCCCGGACGGCGACAGCCCGCGCGGCGGGCACCGGCCCGGGCCCGGCCAGCCGTTCCCCGGCCCGGCCGGAACGGCTTTCCCGTACCCCGGCAGCCCTTATCCGAGCAGCGAATATCCGGCGCCGCCGCCCGCCCCCCGGCCGGCGGTGGCCGGCCAGCAGAACAACCGGCGGCCACCCGACAGCAATTTTCATGTGACCGGTGGACTCGCGGGAACAAACAGCCGGCGGCCGCCCGACAACGAATTCCAGGTGACCGGTGCACCCGCGGAGCGGAACAACCGGGAAGCCCCCGGCGGTGATCCGGGCGCGGCAGCGGCGAAACTCGGCCCGGCCGCCGCGGGAAATCCCGGGGAACCCCAGCGGCCGGTGCCGCAGGACGGTACGCCCGGCCGGCTCATGACCAGCGCACTGCTGCCGGCCCGGCCGGCTGTCCCCACCCGGGGCTGGCGCCGGGTTCTCTGCAGAATCTCCGGCGGAAGGGTCAACCCGGGGCTCTCCGCCGACGAGGCCCGCCACCGCCTGCTGGTCGAGCACATCAGCGCTCCTCTGAACGACTGCCACCGGATCGCGGTGATGTCCCTGAAGGGGGGCGTCGGCAAGACGACCACCACGGTGGGGCTGGGCTCGGCCCTGGCCAGCCTGCGCGGCGACCGGATCGTGGCGATCGACGCGAACCCCGACCGTGGAACGCTCGGGGCCAAGGTGCCGCGGGCATCCGAGAACACCGTCCGGGACCTGCTCGACAACGCCGGCTCGGTGGGCCGTTACGTGGACGTCCGCAGATATCTGTCACAGGCCGCCAGCCGGCTGGAGGTACTCGCCTCCGCCAATTCCCCGGAACTGTCCCAGGCGTTCACGGACACCGACTATATGGCCGTCGACGGCATTCTGGAACGGTACTACTCGATCCTGCTGACCGACTGTGGCACCGGAATGCTGCACAGCGCCATGCCCGCCATCCTGGAGCTCGCCGACACGCTGGTGGTCGTGAGCAGTTCCAGCGCGGACGGCGGCTCCTCCGCCAGCGCCACCCTGGACTGGCTGGACGCGCACGGGTACACCGCGCAGGTGAAGAACGCGGTGACGGTCATCTCGACCTTTCCGATGAACCGGGAGTCGGTCGATCTGGACGCGCTCGAACAGCATTTCGCCGCCCGCACCCGCCGGGTTGTCCGGGTACCTTACGACCCGCACCTGGCCGTCGGCGGGAACATTCTCCTCGAAGAGATGCGGAAAGCGACCAGGAAGGCCTTTCTGGAAATCGCCGGCGCGGTCGCCGAGAGGTTCGGCCTGGAAAGCCGGAAGACACCCGGCCAGGCGTCCGGGGCACCCGGGGCGCCGGCCGCTTCCAGGGCTCCCGCCCGACCGGTGGAGCTGGTCGGGCGGATCCGGTAGGGGCCGGCGGGCCCGCGGCGCCGGCCGGGCAGCGGCCATCCGCGAGCTTCCGGTCCGGCATGCGGCGGCGTGCCGCGGGGGCGTCCCGCGGCACGTGCCCTGGGCTGCCTGGGGCGTTCAGCGGGTGATGGCCGCCGTCAACGCGCGGACGCCGGGCCGGCGCAACTGGTTGGCCACCGTGGAACGGCCCGCCAACATCCGTCCGAACAGGCCGAAACCGCCCGGGACAACGGCCAGGGACGCGTACAACAGGCCGGGACGGCGGGCGAAGACCGCCTGCACCTCACGACCGGCGTCCATCTCGGGGCCGAGGGCCGCCTCCACCCGGCGGGGATAGTCGCCCAGCGCGCTCGGCTCACCGGCGGCGGCGCGCGCGGCCGCCTCCCCGGCCAGCCGCCCCGAACGCAGCGCGAAGGAGATCCCCTCCCGCGTCCACGGGTCGAGCAGGCCGGCCGCGTCCCCGGCGACCAGCACCCGGCCACGGCGCAGCGGCGAGCCCACGGCCCGCACCCGCGCGAGATGCCCGGAATCGTGCAGCGGCGTCACCCCGTCCAGGCCGAGCCTGCGCACCACGTCGGCGTAGTAGGCGCGCAGGGCGCCGCCATCGTCCCGTGAGCCGATCACACCGACGGTGAGGATCTCACCCTTCGGGAACAGCCAGGCGTACGAGCCGGGTACCGGGCCCAGGTCGATCAGCATCCGGCCGGCCCAGCGGCGTGCCACTGCGGCGTCGACCGGGAACTCGCCCTCCAGACCGACGTCGACCTGGTCGAGACGGACCCCGACATAGGTGCCGACCCGCCCGGACGTGCCGTCGGCGCCGATGACCACCCGCGCGGCGACGTCCGGGCCACCGCGTACCGTCACCGCGACCCGGCCGTCCGGAACATGACCGTCCACGACACGGCCGGCCGCGATGCCGTGGCCGTCGACGGCATCGTGCTCGCGTATTCCCGTGACGTGGACGCCGGTCCGGATGACCGCCCCGGCGGCGTGAGCCGACCCGACCAGCGCCCGGTCGAACTCCGAGCGCATCACCATGGACAGCATCGGCCGGCCCGGCCGACGGCGGGTACGCACCAGCCGGCCGTCGAGTGCGACCGTGAGCTGGTCGACGCTCGCGCGGGTCAGCCGTGACAGGTCGATACCGGCATGATCGATCGACAGGCCGACCAGGCCGCCGCCGCAGGTCTTGTACCTGGGCAGCTCGGCGCGTTCGAGCAGGCACACGGTGGCACCGGCCCGGGCCGCCGCGCGGGCGGCGCTGGCCCCCGCCGGACCGGCACCGACGACGACCACGTCGAACATGCCACCGGCCGGCCCCAGCCGATCGGTAGCGGTAGCGGTAGCGGTGCGATCATGCCCGTCCTGTGCCGTCGACGGCCGGGCCTCGCCAACCACCGGCCGGTCAGGCGGGCCGGACGAACTGGGCGCGCCGGGAGAACCGAGCGAGCCGGGCAGGTCGTCGGACGGGCCGGGAAGGTCGTCGGACAAGCCGGGCAGGTCGTCGAGCGGGCCGGGCGGCATCAGCGCAGCGTGAGGGTCCGGCCGACCACACCGGCGCGTACCCGGCGTTCCGCCGGGGTGAGCGGGGTACGGTCGGCAACCGCGCTTTCCAGTTGATCGCGCAGCGTAGCGGCTGCTTCCTCGCAGCTCGCCGCGTCGGCGTCCGGCGCCAGATCCCACACCGGAACGACCAGGCCGTCCACCCGGAGCGAACCGACAAAACGGGATCCGTCACCCACAGTAAGAATATTGGCCGCCGCGAGCCGGGTGAGAGCGTCCAACAGCGGCTCCTCGTCGTACGGCTGGACCCAGCGCAGATGCGCCCGCTCCCCCGGGCGGCACCAGTAGGCCGCGTCCACCGAGGTCAGCCGGGCCGTCGGGACCACGGCTGCGTTCGCCCGCTCCAGCAGGGCCACAACCTGTGGATCCGGGCTGCCACCGTCCTGCGACGGCGGGAGCCACCAGGTGAACCCGGCGTGGACGGTGATGTCCAGCGGCGCGGGATCCAGCAGGTCCACCAGGGTCGGAGCGGCCCGGCCGCCGTCCGCCCGCGCGCTTCCCGCCGGGGCGGGCCGCGGGATGACCGGCGTGCCGGGATCCGCGTCGAGAGCCTCGAGCAACGCCCGGGCGATGTCCGCGCCCGCGTCGTCGCTGACGGTACCGGTCTGCATCGCCAGCAGGATCTCCCCGTTGTCCCGGACGAGCGCAGGCACGGCCTGCGGCAGCATCGTGCTGAGCACGATGGAACGGCCGGCGTGCTCGGGATGCTCCTGGAGGTGACCGGCGGCCAGCGTCAGCGGGGCGGTCGCGCTGGGCACCAGCTCACGCAGAGCCACCAGATCCGGCTCATCGGCCCGGCCGGCGAAGGGCCGCAGGACGGGCGCAGGGCGCCGCCGCACGCCGTGGCACGCCTTGTAGCGGCGCCCCGAGCCGCACGGGCAGGGGGACCGCGGCCCGACGGCCGGGAGCTCACCCGGCCCCGGCCGGGAGGCGGCCGATCCCGCCCCGGCCCCGGGCGCCGCGCCACCGGCGGGCAGGCCGACGGCGGCACCGGACGCGGCGGGCGACGGCACAGGAACACGGGCGGTCTGTCGGCGGGCGATCACGTACTCCTCGGGCTCGGCGGATGGCGCTCTGGCAGTGGGTACAGGCCAAGGCTAGTACCCGCGTCCGACACTCCCGGGCATCGGCACGGAGCACCGGCCGCCCGTCCAGCCTGGACGGGGCAGCCCGGACGAGACAGGCTGGGCTGGGCCGGGCAGGAGCGGGCAGGAGAAGGACGGGCAGGACAGGCCCGGGCTGGGCCGGACTGGGCCGGGCACACGGCGGATGGTTCCCGAAGGAGCGGCCGCGATCACGGAACAGCCAGGTGATCACCGATAGGCTCGAAGCGGCAGCGCGATGGGAAGCGACAGCGCGGCGAAAGGCGACAGCGTGGCGAGAGAGGCTGCATGAGCATCGACCAGCACGAGCTCTCCGGCGACGCGGCGGCGGTCACCCGTCGGATCGGCGTGGTGACGTTCCCGGGTTCGCTCGACGACCGGGACGCCGCCCGCGCGGTCCGCCTCGGCGGCGGCGAGGCTGTCCCGCTCTGGCACGGCGACACCGACCTGTCCGGGCTGGACGCGGTCGTCCTGCCAGGTGGTTTCTCCTACGGCGACTATCTCCGCGCCGGCGCGATCGCGCGCTTCTCCCCGATCATCGGCGCGGTCGTGGACGCGGCCCGCGACGGGCTGCCCGTCCTCGGCATCTGCAACGGGTTCCAGGTGCTGTGCGAGGCCGGGCTGCTGCCCGGGGCACTCACCCGCAACGCCGGCCTGCACTTCGTCTGCCGGGACCAGCCGCTGCGGGTGGAGAACGCCGCCACCGTGTGGACGTCCGGCTACACCGCCGGCGACGAGGTGGTCATCCCCGTCAAGCATGGCGAGGGCCGCTACGTGGCAAGCCCGGGAACGCTCGCCGAGCTCGAGGGTGAGGGGCGGGTCGTCGCCCGCTACCTCGGCGGGAACCCGAACGGATCGGTCGCCGACATCGCCGGCATCTGCAACGCGCAACGCACGGTCGTCGGGCTGATGCCGCATCCCGAGCACGCCGTCGAGCCCCTGACCGGCCCCGGCTCGGACGGCCTGGCCATGTTCCGCTCGGTCCTCTCCCACCGGCGCCAGCCCGCCGCCGCGACCGGCTGACCGGCCGGGCGGCCAGGCCGGGGCTGGTCAGACCAGCCGGCCGGACCAGCCGGGCCAGGGCGGCGACGCGTCAGGTGAGCAACGCTTCGGCGAAACGGCGGAGCCAGACGTCGAACGGGTCGTTGCCGGCGGTTATGCGCAGGACGACCTGGTCAGCGCCGGCGGCGTGGTACTCGCGGACGCGGGTGACGATCGTGTCGAGGCTCCCCCACGCGGTCACCGCGTCGACGAGCCGGTCGTCGACGTCCGTGATCTGTTGTTCCGTGAACCCCTGCCGGAGGAGGTTGCGCCGGTAGCCGGGAACGGTGCCGAGGAACCGCAGCGGTTCGGCGGCCGCGGCCCGTGCGGCGGTGGGATCCGTCTCGGGCACGACCGACAGCAGCACCGCCAGCGCCGAGTCCGCGCCGAGCGTCGCCCGCGCCCCCTCGACGTACTCCGGGGTGACCAGGAAGGGATAGGCGCCTGCGGCACGGTCGCGGGCGAGGGCGAGTACCGCCGGGCCGAGCGCGGCGAGCACTCGTGCGGCCGCGGGTACCACCGGGGCTTCGGTGTCGAGGTCGTCCAGGTAGGAATTGAGCGTTTGCAGCGGCCGGGCACCGTGCGCGCCACCGAGGCCGACGACGAACCTGCCGGGCGATGATTTCTCGAGATCCGCATATGCCTGAGCCACCTCGCGCGCCGGCACCACGTCCACCGAGAGAATGCCGCTGGCCACCTGAATATGCTCCGTCGCGCGCACGACGCGGCTGATGACGGGCAGGTTGTTGCCCTGGCCGCCCGGCAGCCACAACGTCGAGTAGCCGAGGGCTTCCGCCTCCCGCGCGATGTCGATCTCGGCTTCGGGATGATCCGCCGAAAGCCCGGAAGCCGCGATACCGATCGGTCCAAGAATCACCATAGCCCGCATAACCCCGCGGCCGGACGTTCCTGTTCCGCCTTCACCAGGCCCCTTCAACGAATCTTTTTCAAGATCTTTCCGTCAGGCCGTCGTCCTTCGCCGAACTCTCGTCCGGTCGGCATCCGCTCACCGGGAGCCCTGGGGCATCCGGATGGAGCATGATCCGGGCGAGTTTGTCGTTGTGTACGGTTTTCGGGCCGCTGGGCGTACACAACGACAGACTCACGCCGATCTTCACCGCCGGCAGCCGGCAGCCGGCACCGGCGGACGTCGCTGTCGGCGGGATTACGCGGCGGCCGGTGGGGTGGGGGTGG
>NZ_CEVIVD010000128.1:6196-13332 GCF_982290655.1 Protofrankia sp. CiP1_Cm_nod3 | reverse complement strand
GACGGGGCCGATCTGGCCGCGCTGCGCCGCGGTATCGGCCGCGAACCGGGCAGCGTGCCGGCGATGTGGCGCTACTACACCACCCTTGACCGTGAGGGCCGTCTCACCGCCCGGCTGCGGGCCGAGCACGTCGCGCTCACCCTGTATGCCGTGCACCAGCAGTCCCTGCCGTCGCCGGCGCACCGTGCCGGGACCGGCCTTGGCACGGCCGTCCTCGCGCTGCGCAACAGCGACAGGTTCAGCCCGGATGCTGTCGACCGCCGCTTCAACGCGGCGGCGACCGCTACCTCGCTGGACGAGGCCGCCTATCACCTACGGGGGCTGGTCCGCCAACTGCGGCACATCCCGCAGAGCCTCGACTACAACCAGTTGCAGCAAGATCTCATCAACTGGCAGCACCCCGACAGAGTCGGACAGGTGCGGCGTCGATGGGGAGGCCAGTACTTCCTCGGACGTGGTCGCGACGGTGATCGCGCCAGCACCACGTCCGCCCGCTGACCTCTGATCTTCGCCTAGCCATTCGGCCATCCGACTGTCTGTTCTCCGACGACCATCCGCGGTCCGGCCGCCCCGCCCCGTTCATCAACCGCACGGTCCTTCCCGCGCCTGTACCCGGCTCGAGAAAACCCTGCCCCGTTCGAGAAAGAGGCACCTGCCGATGCCCTACTACGTCGATGTCCACATCCTGCAGACCGTCCCGCCGTCCAACCTCAACCGTGACGACGCGGGCACGCCGAAACAGGCCGTCTACGGTGGCGCCAAGCGCGCCCGTGTGTCGTCCCAGGCCTGGAAGCGGGCGACGCGGACAGCGTTCGCCGAGCATGTCGATCCGAGCCAGCTCGGCACCCGCACCAAGAAGATCTCCGCACTGTTGGCCGAGCGCATCGCGGCCCGGGGCCTGCTCGACCCCGAGGCGAGCACCCGCATCGCCACCAGCCTCCTGGCTGACCTGGGCATCAAAGCGGGCAAGAAGGCCACCGAAACCGCCTACCTGCTGTTCTTCGGCCGTCCTCAGCTCGAACGGCTCATCGACCGCATCGAGGACGACCTGCCGCGGCTGTCCGAGCTCAACGACACCGAGCTCGCCGCGGCCGTCAAGGACGTGCCCGCGCGGCAGATCCTCGGCACCGGCCATCCCATCGACGTGGCCCTGTTCGGACGGATGGTCGCCGACCGGGCCGAGCTCAACGTCGACGCGGCGACGCAGGTCGCGCACGCGCTGTCCACCCACGCCGTCGACGTGGAGTTCGACTACTACACCGCGGTCGACGACGAGAACCCGAAGGAGGACACCGGCGCCGGGATGATCGGCACGGTGGAGTTCCAGTCCGCCACGCTGTACCGGTTCGCCACCGTCGGCCTCCGCCAGCTCGCCGACAACCTGGACGGGGATGTCGAGGCGACCGTGGCCGCGCTGCGGGTGTTCCTCACCGCGTTCACCACCTCGATGCCGACCGGGCACGGCAACTCCTTCGCCCACCGCACCACCCCGAACCTGCTCACCGTCGCCGTCCGCGCCGACCAGCCCGTCAACCTCGTCTCGGCGTTCGAGAACCCGGTCCGCTCCGACGGCCGGGGCGTTCTCGACGCCTCCGTCCGACGGTTCGCCAACGAGCTGACCACCGCGACGACGCTGTGGGGGCGTGAGCCCGTCCTCGTCGCCTCCACCTACAGCACGCCCGCGGACCCGTCCGCCGCCACCGGGCTGGCCGAGCCGCTCGGCGCGGCGAAACCGTTCCACGAGGTGGTCGACAGCGTCACGGCGGCCGCCAGGAGCTGGCTCGAAGGCAACGGCCGGTGAGCGGGGCCACCGACCCGTCCGCGGGCTCGGCCGTCAGCCCGGCAGCGGTCCCGGCCGCGGCCGGCTGTCTGGTGCTGCGGCTGGCCGGCCCGGTGCAGTCCTGGGGCGGCACCAGCATGTTCAACCGCCGCGAGACCCTGGCCGAGCCGACGAAGAGCGGTCTGGTCGGCCTGCTCGCCGCCGCGCAGGGCCGGCGCCGCACCGACCCGATCGAGGACCTGCTCGAGCTCGTCTTCGGCGTGCGGACCGACCAGCCCGGCACCCTGCTGCGCGACTACCACACCGTCAGCGACTACCGGGGCGTGCCACTGCCGTCGGCGTCGGTGTCGGCCAAGGGGACGCAGAAGCCGACGTCACCGGCGAAGTACACACATGTGACCGAACGTTTCTACCTGCAGGACGCCGTCTTCGTCGTCGCGGTCGCCGCGCCCGATCCCGTCCTGGTCACCCTCGCCGAGGCGCTGCGCAACCCGGCCTTCCCTCTCGCGCTCGGACGCCGCGCCTGCCCGCCGACCCAGCCTCTCCTGCTCACCCCCGCCGACGGAGCGAGCGGCACTGACGAGGCTGCCAGCGCCGGCCGGGCAGGCAGCGCGGACCAGACAGGCAGCGCCGGCCTCTGGCGGGGAACGGTGCTGGAAGTTCTCGGACAAGTCCCATGGCAGGCAGGCAGAGCCCACCGCGACAAGCTGCAACGGCGGCGCTCCCTCCCCCGGTACATCGACCTGCCCGTCACCCTCGACGACATCGGCGGCGAGGACGTCCGCCTGGACCTGCCGAGCACCTTCGACCCACGTCACCGGTCGTTCACCGCCCGCCGGGTCCGCCAGGAATGGGTCCATCTGCCAGTGCCCCACCGGGCGGCGCAAGACCCGGTGGCACACAACCGGATGGCGGAAAACCAGACGGCGGAAGGCGACACCGACACCCCGCCGGACCACGATCCCTTCGCTCTCCTCGGATGGTGACCATCCCATGCCTTACCTGTCGCGGATCTGGCTGAACCCGCTGCGTCCACGGGCGCAGGGACTGCTGCGCAGCCCGCAGAAGATGCACGCCGCCGTGCTCGGCGGGCTCAGCCGTCAGCCGATCACCGAACGGGTGTTGTGGCGGCTGGAAACCAGCCAGCCCCACCGCGCCGAACTGCTCGTCCTGACCGAGTCGACGCCGTCCTGGGAACACATCGTCGAACAGGCCGGCTGGCCGCACTCCGACGAGCCCCAGGCCCTGGTACGCGACTACCAGCCGCTGCTCGACCGCGTCGACAACGGCCGCGAGTTCCGCTTCCGGCTACGCGCCAACCCGGTCAGCGCGACCCGTTCGCCCAGCAGCCCGTCCGCTGCCCAGAAGGAACAGCTCGCGCGCCCGCGAGCCCGGGGAGTCCGCGTCCCTCACCGCACCGCCGGCCATCAGATCACCTGGCTCACCGCCCGTATCGATCACTGGGGATTCACCGTGATCGACGTCGCGGGCACGGGTCCGGCGCTGCACCTGTCCGCTCGTGAACGCCTCACCTTCCACAAGAAAACCGGGGATGACGGTGAGGCCGGCAGCCGGCGCGTCGTGCTGAGCACCGCCACCTTCGACGGCGCCGTCCGCGTCACCGACCCACAGCGCGCCCGACACACCCTGCTGCACGGGGTCGGCCCGGGGAAAGCCTACGGCTGTGGCCTGCTCACCCTGGCGCCTCTCGGCCCGCCGTCTGTTGTCGGCCCGACAGCAATTCTCGGCCCGACAGCGGCCGTCAGCCCGACGACACCCGGCGACGTCTGACATGTGGTGGCTGTCCAACCCGCAGGACCTGCACCGCATCGAAGACCGGATCTCAACGCTCTACGTGGAGAAATGCCACCTCGACCGCGACGACAACGCCGTCGTCCTCGTCAACCGTGAACGCACCGTGCGGGTGCCCGCCGCCCTCGTCGCCACCGTGCTCATCGGTCCCGGCACTCGGATCACGCATGCCGCAGTCCGGCTCCTCGCGGACTCCGGCACCGCGATCTGCTGGGTGGGCGACCGCGGCGTACGGATGTACGCGGCCGGCCTCGGCCCCAGCCGTGGTGCCGGTCTGCTCATGCGGCAGGCCTACCTGGTGACGCGGACCAGGGAACGGCTCACGGTCGCCCGGCGGATGTACGGCAAACGCTTCCCCGACGAGGACGTCTCACAGGCGACCATGCAACAGCTGCGTGGACGCGAAGGCGCCCGCATCAAGAAGATCTACCGCGAGCACGCCGCACGGACCGGCGTGGCATGGAACCGTCGCGTGTACGTCCCAGGCGACCCCGACGCCGCCGGCGACGACGTCAACCGGCTGCTGTCCGCGGGACACAGCTGTCTTTACGGCATCTGCCACGCCGCGACCGTCGGCATCGGAGCCAGCCCGGCGCTCGGATTCGTCCACACCGGCGGGGCCACCTCCTTCGTCCTGGACATCGCCGACCTGTACAAGGCCGAATACACGATCCCCCTCGCGTTCGACCTCGCCGCATCCGGCCACGTCGAGGAAAGGGACATCCGCACCGCCTTCCGGGACAAGGTCGCCGATGGCCATCTGATGGCAAGGATCGTCCACGACATCAAGGACCTCCTGCTGGAGGAAGGAGCCCACGACAGCGACGACGACGCCATGCATCTGTGGGACGAGTTCGACGGCCATGTGCCCGGCGGCGTCAACTGGGCCGCCGGCCTGGCCGACCAGTGGGACAGCAACACCGTCATCGGCGTCACCGGACCCGACATCGACCAGCAGACACCACCCTGATGACCGTCATTGTTCTCATCGCCACAGCCGAAGGCCTACGCGGCCACCTGACACGCTGGATGATCGAAATCACAGCCGGTGTCTTCGTAGGCAACCCCAGCGCCCGCGTCCGCGACCACCTCTGGAACGTGCTCTCCCAACGCGTCGGCGACGGCCAAGTCATCATGATCGAACCAGCGAACAACGAACAAAGGTGGGCCGTACGAACCGCCGGCCGAGACCGCGGCTACCCTGTTGACTATGATGGACTAATACTTTTCGCCCGCCCCCGCCACTAAAAGCCCAGCTCACCAAGCGTCGTCCCCGCCCGCGCGGGGATCTTCCCTCGCCGCACTCGCCCCCTACTGTCGACAGGGCGTCGTCCCCGCCCGCGCGGGGATCTTCCCTCGCCGCACTCGCCCCCTACTGTCGACAGGGCGTCGTCCCCGCCCGCGCGGGGATCTTCCCCAGGTATCAGACATGTATGCTCGCGGTAGGCCGTCGTCCCCGCCCGCGCGGGGATCTTCCGTACCAGGCGATTACGGCCCGTCACGCGCGGATGTCGTCCCCGCCCGCGCGGGGATCTTCCCACATCTGCGACCGGGCTTTCACCGGCCGATATGTCGTCCCCGCCCGCGCGGGGATCTTCCCCGCTGTGGCCTCTGCGCCGCTCCCCGCTGCTGGTCGTCCCCGCCCGCGCGGGGATCTTCCCCCCAGGCGAGCGAGCGTCGCACGAGGCCGACGGTCGTCCCCGCCCGCGCGGGGATCTTCCTGTGCACGCCGGTAGCTATCTGCTGACCTACTCGTCGTCCCCGCCCGCGCGGGGATCTTCCAAAAGGGCCGGGTCGATGATCTCTAGAGCTACGGTCGTCCCCGCCCGCGCGGGGATCTTCCCGGCACACGGTAGGGCTACAACACCCACTCCTCGTCGTCCCCGCCCGCGCGGGGATCTTCCAAGCCGCCGCGCGGCTGGCTCACGTCACCTTCGGTCGTCCCCGCCCGCGCGGGGATCTTCCTACTGGAGGCGGTTTAGAGTGGGCGTAAGGACGGTCGTCCCCGCCCGCGCGGGGATCTTCCCCGGCCGGCGGTTAGCCATCGATTAACGGTGGCGTCGTCCCCGCCCGCGCGGGGATCTTCCGTCGTAGCACCACCCGGCCCCGGCCTCCCCTGAGTCGTCCCCGCCCGCGCGGGGATCTTCCAGCTGCTCGCCGACGCCGGCCACGCCGGCGGGCGTCGTCCCCGCCCGCGCGGGGATCTTCCCTCCAGGCTGCTATTGCGGAGTTCCGGACCGTTGTCGTCCCCGCCCGCGCGGGGATCTTCCCCGGGCTAGGCGACCGTGTCAACCGGGTTAGACGTCGTCCCCGCCCGCGCGGGGATCTTCCGTCCGGGGGCGCCGGCTCTGGCACGGCTGGAGGGTCGTCCCCGCCCGCGCGGGGATCTTCCCACCCGGGTTGCCCGTCCGCCGGCGGCAGGGACGTCGTCCCCGCCCGCGCGGGGATCTTCCCCGCTGCCTATCCGGCGCCGTGTCCCCTCCAGCGTCGTCCCCGCCCGCGCGGGGATCTTCCCGGGTCAGCGTCCGTCCCAGCGTCCCCAGCGTCGTCGTCCCCGCCCGCGCGGGGATCTTCCTTACGAGAAGCATCGTGTGCGCCAACGGGCATAGTCGTCCCCGCCCGCGCGGGGATCTTCCTCCAACTACCGGCATGACATGCCCGGTGAGGAGGTCGTCCCCGCCCGCGCGGGGATCTTCCTGCGTTCTACCCCGTGTGGACGGGATATGCCACGTCGTCCCCGCCCGCGCGGGGATCTTCCCCGTTCGATCTGCTGGGGCGAGTAGCCGAGGTCGTCGTCCCCGCCCGCACGGGGATCTTCCCGTCGGCGCCCGGCACGCCGCGGTGTGGGCGGCGTCGTCCCCGCCCGCGCGGGGATCTTCCGGCGCTCGCCAGCCCCGTCGGATCACCCATCGTGTCGTCCCCGCCCGCGCGGGGATCTTCCCCACTGCTGCAGGGCGCGGTAGGTCTGGTTGACGTCGTCCCCGCCCGCGCGGGGATCTTCCTGCGGCCGGCGACGTGGCCGAGGTCCTGATCTAGAACGCCGGTCAAGTAGCGCGGATCCCATCCACGACCACCCGCGCAGGCCATGATCCAGGAGAGTTTGTCGTTGTGTACGCTTTTTGGCCGCAAAAGCGTACACAGCGACAAAATTACGCCGATCTTCTCTGGTGGCCGACGTCCATCGAAGCGTGCCATCGTTCAGGAGGGATACGTATGGTTACCTGACCAGCGCCCTAGTCGTCTCCGCCCGCGCGGGGATCTTCCCCATACTCAATCCCGAAAAATTCGGGCTGCGGTCGCCCCCTCCTGCGCGGGGATCTTCCGCTTCCTCAGGCCATGACGCCTTCGCCGGTGTGGGACAGGGCGCCGGTGATCGTGGCGAATCCACCGCGCCCGTCCACGAACATGATTGTGCAGGTGAGTGCGCGGGTGCCGGCACGCCAGCTCTCGGCGGGAAGATGGAGCCAGCCGACCCGCATGGTCTCGGTTTCCCGGAACGGCCGTCGCAGAAAGCGGCTGGCCACCTCCTGGCAGCGCGGGCCGG
>NZ_CEVIVD010000128.1:0-5900 GCF_982290655.1 Protofrankia sp. CiP1_Cm_nod3 | reverse complement strand
CCAGTTCATTGAAGGCCGCCTCGGACGGGGGCCGGCCGTCCGCGGTGTTGAGCAGGGTGGCTGTTCCGGTGACCTCCGCCTGGTGGGGAGCACCGCAGGGAATCTCACCTTTGGTTTCGGTCGTCGTCAGCTCCAGGCACGTTCCGGGGGGATAGACCCGTGCCTGGTCGGCGCCCTCGACCACACCGGTGAAGGGGACGAGCCGGTTCGGGGTGGCGGCGTTGCCGGCGGCGATCAGCCCGCACACCAACGCCCGGTCACCTGATTCCCAGCCGAACCGGCTGGGACGGATGATTCCGCTCGCGAAACGACCGTGCGGGTCGAACGGATAGCCGAGGAAATCACGCGCGACCGGCCCACAGTAACGGTCGTTGATCTCATGCCACCGCGTCTCGGTCGGATAAGCGCTGTCAGTGGGGTAGTCGGAGGCGATATCCAGCTTCCTGATGGCCTCGAACAGGTGTGATGACGCACAGGGCACTTCGTCCACGTCCGATATGCGATCATCCTGATTCCAGGTGTAGCAGCGCCCACGGTCGTACGACCACCTGTTGAGTTCAGGCAGGTCAGGGCTCGCACTCGCGGAGGGTGACGGCCCGTCGGCGGTGGTGGCGTCGGTCGACGCGGCACTGTCGCCCATGCGGACGACCGCGTAACCGGCCGCGAGCAGGATTCCGACGCCGGCCACGGCCAGGGCCGCGACCAGCCCACGACCGCGGAACCGACGTGGCCGGCGGGACCCGAGCGGCCCACCCGATGAACGTGGCCGCCCCGGATCAGCCGCGGCCCCGAAACGGGCTACGGCGGCCCGGGTCCGCGCCGGCGCTTCGTAGGCCGTCGCCCCGGCGACGAAGTCGTCGTCAAGAACCAGGCCCGCGAACGGGTCGCCGTCCCCGGCCTTCCCGCCCCCGGGAGCCGCCTTCTCCCCGGTTTCCCCGGAATCCCCGGTTTCCCTGGAATCCCCGGCCTTCCCGGAATCCTCGGAGCCCTCTCCCTTGGACTGTCCGTTGGCTTCTTCGGACACCGTTGACCCGCCTCCCGCCTCCCGCACCACGCACCACGCACCACGCACCACGCACCGAACCACGGCCACCGCTGGGCGCCGCCCCAGATCATGGTCGGATCGCGGCGGGGAGATACCACCCGCGCGGCAGCCGGCCCATCAACTACACGGCGCACGTATACGGCGCCGGACTTTATCCCAGCAGCACCGCCATCCCAGCACCGGTCGGCGGCCATCAGCCCCCGCTCACGGACGGTACGGCATCCTCACCGCCGCACGGCAATCCGATGGTCATGCAAGGGACTCCGATGCCTGATCAGGCGATGACGAGTCGTTCACCCCCGAAGTCGGCGGTGATCTCCAGGCGTCCGCCGAGGGCTCTGACGTAGGCGGCGAGCGTGCGCGGCTCGCTGGCGTCGACGGTGGCCCGTTCGATCGCGAAGACGCGTTCCTGGCGGACGTGCATGCGGTCGGCGACGTCCGCCTGGGTCAGGCCGAGGCTGCGACGCATCTCGGCGAGCCGATGGGCGCGGTTCTCGGCGATGAGCCGCCGGGCACCGGACTCGGCCTCCTGACGGTCGGCGTCGCCAGGGAAGAACCGTCGGGGGAAGAACTCTGCCAGGAAGCCCTTCTTGTCGTGAGTGCGAACCTCGCTCGCTGGTCGCGCTCCCTGTCAGATCATGAAAGATAGCTCTACGCGTCCAACCACACCTTCTTCATGATCATATAATATTGCCCGCCAGCTCTGACGTCCCCCGGGCGCCGCCAGCCGGTGTGTAACTCTTCGTTTACATTATCTGACCCACGCGCGATACGCGCGATCCACAGTGGTAGGGTATCCACATGTCGCAGTCATATAATTACGGATAGTTACATAATCCTACTGTGATCTTTGTCTGTCGTGCTTCATCACGGGCAACGCGTCGGCCATCGGCCATCCATCGACGATACGCAGAGCTACTGACGACCCCTCAGAGGTTCGCCGCCGAGTTCCACTGGTCAAAAAGAGAGGCGGCCCATCAGGGCCGCTTCGGGCCGGCGGCATGCCGACCGGCGGGGTCCTTCGAGTATAGGACAGGCAGCCAATAATGATCACTGAGCTTCGTGCCGGCCGCCGCACGGCCGGCACGGTGCGCTCACCGCTCCTCGGGCGCGGGCGGAGCAGGCGAGGGCACACTGGAACCATGCGTAGTGAGCCGCTTGAGACAGCAGGGAACCATCTGGACCAGTTGGCGGACGAGGCCGAGCGGACCGGGCCGATCGCGCTGAGCCGGCCGGGCCGTAACAGCGTGGTAGTCGTCTCCCTCGAGGACTGGCAGCGCCTGGAAGACCTCGCGTCAGAGGAAGAGACCGCGTGGTGGCGTCGGGACACCGCCGAGCGCGCCACCCGAGGAGAACTCCCCGGCGAAGGCGAAGAAGGACCAGGGCTCGACGAAGACGAGATCCGGCACAGGTACGCGCATCTGCTTCGTCGCGACGGCGTCGCATGACCTACCGCCTGGAGTTTCGTCCGCGAGCGGTGCGTCAGCTCGAGCGGCTACCCGAAAAAATATCCACCGCGGTTCTGGAGTTTGCGTTCGGCGCTCTGCGCGAGAGCCCGTATCGCGTTGGGCACTCCTTACGCGGCGAGTACGCCGGACAGTACTCCGCACGACGCGGCGCGTCCTGGCGAGTTCGCTATGAAATCAATGAAACGACACACACGGTCCAGGTGCTCGACATCTCCCACCGCAGCGACGCATACCGATAGAACAGGGCGGCCGCCCCTGACCGTACGGGGATTCTCCCCTTCTCGCCGCTGACCGGCTGACCGTTGGTATGCGGCGCAATCGAGG
Source organism: Protofrankia sp. CiP1_Cm_nod3 (assembly GCF_982290655.1). Lineage (NCBI taxonomy): Bacteria > Bacillati > Actinomycetota > Actinomycetes > Frankiales > Frankiaceae > Protofrankia > Protofrankia sp. CiP1_Cm_nod3. The sequence goes on along the minus strand of NZ_CEVIVD010000128.1, from coordinate 3,062 downwards.
TCCGCCGGACTCCCACGATGGAAATGATCGCTGCCGTGGTCACGGTAGCCGGGGCCATCCGCCCCGGCTGGAGACTGCCACCGGCGTCCTTCCTCGGTTGTCGGACGCGGCCAGGCCGCGCGGGTTCTCAGCGGGGATGCGCGTTCTGGTGACTACGCTGTGATTCTGGTGGCTACGTTGTGGGGGTGGCGGGGAGGACGTAGCCCAGTTTTCGGAGGGCGGCGCGGAAGTCGGCTTCGTGCTGGACGGGGACGGCGATATGGCGGTCCCCCACCGGCTGGCAGAACCGGCGGAGTTTGCGGTCGGTGGTGATGAGGGCGGCCACCGCGGGGTCGGCGCATTCGACCACCCGCGCGAGGCCGAAGTCGCGCAACTGGCCGACGCGGGCCGTGGTGTCCTCGAAAAGCCTGGTCACGGTGGCCGGTACGGCGTGGCCGGCATGGTTGGCGTGGTTGGCGTGGTCGTCGAGAAAGCGCCGCAGCTCCTCCAGCGGGCGGCCGGCGTCGACCGCGGCCAGCAGCGACGTGAGGCTCAGCGACCAGACACGGTCGGACGAACGCTGCGCGTAGGCGTCCAGCAGGAGCTCGTCGGCGGGCCTCACCGCACCGGTGGCCACAATATCCAGATTCGGCAGGACCTTGAGCTCCAGGCCCGCTCCGCCGCCGCTTTCCGGCTCCGGCTCGTACCGCTCGGCCAGCCCGAGGACGTATGCGCCGAGCGCGTTCAGCCGGACGGCGTACAGGCCGTCATAACGGCTGAGATAATCCAGGCCGTCGGCGCCCCAGTTCGCGTGGAAGTCGTCACGGGCGTCGACCGGATCGCCGTATTCGAGGTCGAACAGGCCGAGCGTCCCCGCGTATTCGAACAGCAGGCACAGGGTGTACCGGCCTTCCAGCAGCGGCCAGTCGTGGAAGCCGTCGTATCCCAGGCTGCCGTACTGCGGATCCTCGAGGTACAGCTTCCAGACGTCGCGCGCCACCGTGAACGGGGGGCCCTCGCGCCGCATCCGGGTGAACAGCTCGTCCACCTTGACCCACTCCCCGGGCGGGCAGGCCGCGAGCGCCACGGCGACAGCCTTGCGCCGTGGGCCCGCCGCGGTCAGCGCCCGGGCCGAACGCTGGCCCTTGATCGCTTCAATCCGGCTCATCTCGTCGATCACGGCATGGCCGGCCCAGCGCCGCCAGAGGTGACGGATCGTCTCCGCGGCGGGCTTGGCCAGCGCCGTCCGGCCCCGCGCGGTCAGCTGCAGCCGTCCGCCGACGACCTCGGCCAGGCCACCCGCCTGCACCAGCAGCGGCCACGCGAACGCGGCGATCGGCTCCTCATGGTAGAAGTCCCCGCCGGTGAGGACGCCGGTGACGGCGGCGACGGTCGCGGCCGCCGGCCGCTGCGTCTTCTCGCTGCACCGCAGCTTGCCGACCGCGCACAGCCGCAGGACGGCGAGCACGTCGGCAGCCGCCTCCCACGCCCTCGGGCGAACGGTCGGCCCGCCCGTTCCCGGCGAACCGTCCGTCGGCGCGTTCACGTCCTGTAGCACCGTCATACCCGCTAACTGTAGAACCGTGTCGGCAGGCGGACTCGACCGGCACGGTCCCGCGGCGTCGCACGGAACCATCCACCGGCGCGGGCCGCCATCGGGTCGCCACTGGATGAGGCCGCGGCCACGCGCGGGACATCCGTCAGCGTGGATCGGCGACCCGGATCGACGACGCGGATCGACGACGCGAACCGGCGGTACGGATCGGCGGTACGGCCCGCTGGGCGCGATGCCCGCCCGGCGAGAAGCGCTCCGGCCGTGTTCCGGCGAGCCGGCCGCGTCCTGGATGGCATGTCCGGAACACGACTTCTCCGGTGCCGGGGATCCGGTTCGCCGCCTCGTCATGGGTGCCGAGAATGAGCGGTCGGAGCCGACCGCGCTGTGAGGTGTGTCATGCCCTCTTCGGGATCGTTGGGTAGCAGCGGGCCCGAGGTGGCGTGGTTACAGACCGCCCTCGTGGCACACGGGTACCTCGCCGCCGCGGAGGCGGAGCCCGAGCTGCGGCAGGCGTTCCTCGGCCCGCGGACGCTCCGGGCGCTCGTCGCCTTCCAGGGCCGTAACCAGCTCGAGGGCAGCGGGGTCCTGGACGGCCCGACACTCGCCCGGCTGTACGAGATCTCCGGCGAGGTGCGGCTGGTCACCGGTGTCGTGCGGACCACGACCGGGGTGCCGGCCGGCGGGCTCGAGGCCACAGTATGGGACGTGACGTCCGGTGACGCGGACGGCCACCGGCTCGGCACGGCCGTGTCGGGCCCGGACGGCGCCTACCGGATCGTCTTCCCCGAGGATGCGGCGGACACGCCGGGCGGGCAGCGCCGCAGGCTGGCCGTCGAGGTGCGTCTGACCCGGCCCGACGGTACCGCCGTTGCGGCCTCACCGGTGATCGTCGACCCGTCCGCCCACGAGAACGTCGACTTCGCGGTCGCTCCGGACGGGGACGAGCACGACCAGGTGATGGCGGCGCTGGCCGGGCAGGCCGACCGGCTCGCGGACCTGCCCGCCGACCGGCTGGGTGTGCTGGCCACCCTCACCGGCGTACCAGGCGCGCTGCTGTCCCAGGCGGCCACCGCCGCGCGCCTGGCGGGGCGCACCGCCGGTGATGACCCGGCCGTCGACCCGAAGCTGCTCTACGCGGCGCTGCGCGCGGGCATGCCGGAGGGCCTGCACCCGGAGCAGGGCCGCGGCCTGGCGGCCGAGGCGATCGGCCGTGCGGTGGACGCCGGCATCATCGGCCGGGACGCGCTCGGCCCGGTCGACCCGGAGGATCCGGCGGGGCCGGCGCGGGCGGTGGACTCGGCCGCCGCGCGCCTGCTCGACGGGCTGGCCACCGCCCACACCGCTGACGTGGCACGCCGGCTGCGGGAGGCGGCCAGCGCGCGGCCGGCGGTCCCGGGCGTCGCGCCGGTCCGCGCCCTGCTGGCGGCCGCGTTCCCCGCGGACGCGGCGGACGTGGACCGCCTGGTCGACGGCTTCCTCGACACGGTCGCCGCCGTCAGCACAACCGCCGAGGGGGCGGCGACCGTGT
>NZ_CEVIVD010000127.1:10482-13727 GCF_982290655.1 Protofrankia sp. CiP1_Cm_nod3 | reverse complement strand
GCCCAGAGGGCGGCGAGCCCCAAGAAAACCCGACCGACCCGCCCCACCAATCGCGGGTCCCGCGACCACCCCACCCCAGGACCGTGGGGGCTCCGGGGGCTCGGCCCCCGGGCAGACATCGCGCCCCCGGCGAAGCCGATCAAAGATCGGCGAGCAAGGAAGGCCAACGCGTGGGCGTACGTGGTTTCGAACCACGGACCTCTGCCGTGTGAAGGCAGCGCTCTACCACTGAGCTATACGCCCGGAGACGGATGAAGCTTACTACGCCGCTGGGGCAGGTCGGACGGGACGGCTGTCAACGCCGTCCCAACAGGACGGGGAGAGCTGGCGGGGAGGCGGTGACGGGGCCACGTGGCCCTGTGCGGCCTGTCCGGTGTGGCCCATGATGTCGGTCACATCAGGGCTCGCGGAGCGAGGTTTCGTCGGTCACGATCCGAACACAACTCGCCCCGATTGGGACGGCCATGAGAGGGGTAGACCCCATCTCATCAGGCACGACAGCACCTGCAATACGAATACGAAGGGTAATCAACCTACGGGGGTTCTGCCACATGACGCTCACCGACCCAGGCGGCCACGGATGGGCTGCGCGGCCGTCTCCGACGGGCGGTCGCGGTCCGCGTACCTGCGCCATGCCGGGCAACTCTCCCGAACCGGCGTAACGGATGTTCAAGTCGCATAACCTTGTTTCCAACGAGCCTCAAAGAGGGAACCATCTCGTTACACGGGTGCTCGCCCGAACCACCGCAGCACTGAGAGGCCGCCCGATGACAATTCGTCATGATTCCATCACAGCAGAACTCGCACTTCGGCTTGTCGTTCCTGGTGGAGCGCCCGTCCCGGTGGCGGCGACGATGCGCTACGAACCGGCGGATCCCTACGCGGTCAGCATCGGGTTCCGTACCGGCGCGGACGAGGTTGTCGAGTGGACGTTCGCCCGCCAGCTGCTCAGCGACGGCGTCCGGCGACCGGCCGGCGACGGCGATGTGCAGGTGTGGCCGGCGGCCCAGTCCGGCGGGCGGATTGTCTGCCTGTCGCTGTCCAGTCCTTCCGGCCACGCGTTGTTCGAGATGCCTCGGTCCGAGGTGCTGTCGTTCCTGCGCCGCACCTACTCGGTGGTGCCTCTCGGTGGGGAAAGCGAAGTCGTCGATCTGGACGCGGAGCTCGCGCTGCTCATCTGGGGCGGCCCGCAGACGTGACATCGCCCAGGCCGGGGCACCCGGTGTCGTCCCGGCCTGACCGCGCCTGACCACCCCAGGACGCCCGGCAACGCGGATCCCGCGGATCTCCGCAGATCCTCCAGGTGGCCGACGTGCCCTGTCAGCCGGGCAGGACCGCCCGGCGGTCGGCTGCCCGTAGCCCGACCATCGCACGGAAAACCGTCCGGCACACGAATCGGGACCAGACCGGACGGCGTCTCCAGTGGACGCCGTCAGTCATGGGCAGCTCATCCCAGCCGCAGGTCACATCAGGCCGCGGATCGTCTCAGGGAATGCCACGGGTAATTCCGTGCGGCAACCAACGACGCTGTAACCCAATGGCCCGGTCAGAGCTTAACATGTCAGGAACCCAATGGCCCGGTCAGGTCGGGACGGACGAACAGATCCTCAGTAGCCGTTCGGCCTTGAGCTCCGTTTCACGCCATTCTCCTTCCGGGTCACTCCCCCAGGTGATTCCGGCGCCGGAACCGAAACACAGCCGGCCGGCCGCGAACCAGAACGTCCGGATGCCGACCGCGAGCTCACCCAGCCCCTGGTCGGCGTCGACCCATCCGATCGCGCCGCAGTAGGGCCCGCGCGCCGCCGGCTCCAGCTCCCGGATAACCCGCAGGGCGCTCAGTTTCGGAGCACCCGACACCGACCCGGGCGGGAAACTCGCGGCGAACAGCCCGGGCCAGCCGACACCCGGCCGCAGCCGCGCCTCGACAGTGGACACCAGATGCACCAGCCCCGGATGGCTCTCAAGCGCGCACAACGTCGGGACGCTCACCCCACCCGGACGGGCGACCCGGCCCAGATCGTTACGCACCAGATCGACGATCATGATGTTCTCGGCGATGTCCTTCTCCAGCAGGTCCGCCGCGACCCGGCCCGTCCCCTTGATGGGCCCCGAACGCACTACGTCACCTCGTCGTGACAGGAACAGCTCCGGGGACGCGCTGAGCACTCGGATGTCCGCCTCCGGGACGTACATCACGGCCGCGTACGGCGCCGGGTTGCCGCGCGCCAGCGCCGCCCCGAGAGCCGCGACCGCCTCACCGCCCACCACGGCCACCGGCACGGACAGCACCCGGCACAGGTTGACCTGATAGACCTCACCGGCGGCGATCTCGGCACGGATACGCCGCACCCCGGCGACATAGCCGTCCCGGTCCAGGCTGCTCGTCCACGCGTCGCGGGGCGGGCCGTGCCACGGCCGTCCCGCGATCGCCGTCAGCGCGGGCGCGGGCCGGACATCCGCGAAACGCACGCACCGCGCCGCGCCCTCGAAGTCGGCCACAACCCCCCAGAAGCCAGCACGGTCGAGCGCGGCCAGATCATCGGTGACGTCGATCACACCGGTCGCGAGCTGGCCACCGGCGACCATGAAGGACCCCGGCCGCCACCGCGGGCGGCGCCGCGCCTCCATCCGCCCGCCCACGGCCTGCGTCCCCGGCCTGCCAGCACCGATGAAGACACCCCCCGGCCTGGCCTGCCGGCCACGGTCCGGGCTGTCCCGAGTCGCGCCGTCCATCCGAATCACGCTACCGGCGCCCGGGCCCGCGGCACGCGGCCCGACCAGCACGTTTTGACAACCGGCAAGCGCAACCGGTGCCAGCGGACAGGCAACGACACAGAGACTTCACATCGCAGACACAGCAGACGGCGGGTCATTCGACGATCCCCCGCATCGTCCGCTAGAGTGCTACCTGCACCCGCTGAGAGGCGGGGGCGCGCGGACGTGGCTCAGCTGGTAGAGCATCACCTTGCCAAGGTGAGGGTCGCGGGTTCGAATCCCGTCGTCCGCTCGAGCGTGTGTGAGGTCAGAGGTCAAGCCCGTCCCGGCCTCCCTGGCGGAGTGGCCGAGTGGTTTAGGCAAGGGCCTGCAAAGCCCTGTACGCGGGTTCGATTCCCGCCTCCGCCTCAGCAACAAGGCACCAAACCGGAACAAACTCGGGCGATTAGCTCAGTGGGAGAGCGCTACCTTGACACGGTAGAGGCCACTGGTTCAATCCCAGTATCGCCCACGCGCTGGCCTTCCCTGCT
>NZ_CEVIVD010000127.1:0-9855 GCF_982290655.1 Protofrankia sp. CiP1_Cm_nod3 | reverse complement strand
TCCACTGCTTGCTCCCTTTGGGCGGTTTTGCCGGGAGCGCGTGTTTGTCGGGGGAGTGAGCCTCTGCCGTCCTGCGGTGGGGGTTGACGGGAGCCGCGATGGGCTGGTCCGGGATGCTCCAGCTTTCCCCGGCTTCGCCGCCCTTCGGCTGGCGTCGGTGGCCTACCCGTCAACCATGGGAGTCGAAGAAGAGCCCGACCCGATCGGTTGTCCAGGTCGGGACGCCAGTGCCAAAGAAGTCCTGATCCTCGGTCCAGATCGGGCAATCCAGAACAAGAGCGGTCGCAAGCACCGGCCAGTCGTCGGCATCTCGGTCAACAATACGAGCCAGTGCGGCGTCACGGGCAAGCCCATAGGTGTCCGCATCGATGCCGAGAACGATTGGCTCGAGACCGTCGAGAACAGCGAGCGCGGCCTGCGGGTCGAGACCTCGTTTGGAGAGGATGCCGGTCAGGTACCTCCTTGCATCCAGGTACGCGACGTCAGGGGCGAAGAACGCCACCTTGCCGGCACAGGTAATCACAAGATCCCGCACACGTTTCCCCAGCGCAGCTCGGATCAGGATGTTCGCGTCAAGGACCAGGCTCTTCTGTTCTGACATGACGGCGTGTCAGGCGGTGGGCCGCTTGCGTCGGGCAGCCTTGAACTCGGACACGACCGCGTCGACCTCGACATCTCCCTGTGCCAGAAGCCCATCGAGAGCGGCAGCTGCCGCCTTGAGCGCGGCCAGCTCGGCATCAAGATCGGACTTGGCGGGGATGAAGTAGCCGACCGTACGACCGTGACGGGTCACTGCCACCGGCTCGTCAGAAGCGATGTAGTCGGCCAGGCCAGCGCGGAACTCACGGATGCCTACCTTGGTCACCATGGCACACCTCCTCATATTTGTGAATCACGGTGTACACAACTGCCATCGGGTCTCCGAGCGCCATACAGGTCACGTCGGCTGATGGCCGGGATGCACGGTGGGGCCGGCCAGGAACTCAGGTGGCCTGACTGCTCACGTAGAGTCGGGCCTGGCGGGTGAGGCGTCCGATCCTCGGTCCGGTCGCCCGGTGGCGGTGCCGTACGGGGGCCGGTGTGTCTCTTACCTTCATCAGTTACGCGTCGGAGGATCGCGCGGCGGCGGACCTGCTCAGGAGCAGGCTTGTCGCCGCCGGGTTCGCCGGCGTCTTTCTTGACTCCGATGGCATCCCACCGGCGGCCCGGTGGGAGAAGCATCTCTGGCGGGAGCTCCGCCGCGCGGACGCCGTAGTGTTTCTCGGGAGCCGCCGTTCCGCCGACTCACAGTGGTGTCACATTGAGCTCGTCTACGCGTGGGACAGGGGGATTCCGGTTTTTCCCGTCCGGCTGGAGCCGGGTCTCCAGCTCTCCCTGCTCACCGACACCCAGTGGATCGACGCGTCCGCGGGAGGCGGGTGGCACCACACGCCGTTCATGGCCGGCGCAGGAGCCGTTCAGGCGTGGGATCTGGCGCTGCGCCGGCGGATACTGTGGTGGTGGCGTGAGGAGCTGAACACGGCTCCGCCCGTTCGTGGCCGACGGGTGGGCGAACAGCGGGTGCCAACGCGGGAGCCGACGCGGTGCTCCCGCAGCTCCCTCGCTCGCGGCCGGCGGCGCCGGCCGGAGTGATGGGTCAGTGGGCCGGGCTGAGGTCGCTGAGGATCAGGCGGGCGACGGTGCGGATGATGTCGTCGTCGCCGACGGGGAGCTCCTGGGCGCGGCAGTAGTACCAGGCGCGTTCGAGCATCCCCATGATCGATAATCCCAGGGCCTCCGGCACGATGGTCGGCTCGGCCTGGCGGCCGCGCAGGTTCGCCCCCAGCAGGAACGCGACCCGCATCTGCATCCGTCTGCTGCTGGTGCGGAACTGCTCGTCCGCTGGCGCGGAGGGACCAGAGGCGAAGATGAACGCGCCATGCACGTCCATGAACGCGAAGTAGGCACGCACCCATCCGATCACGTCGGGCAGGTCGCACGGCCGCGGCATCACCTCCCAGCGGGAAACAATCTTGAGAATGTCCCGGTAGGCGTTCTCCCCGAGAGCGTTGAATACCTCACGCTTGTCACGGAAGTAGGTGTAGAAGCCGGCCCGCGAGATCCCGCACGCGTCGGTGATGTTGCCGATCCGGGTGCCCGCGTAGCCGCGGTCGAGAAACAGCCGGCGCGCCCCCTCGAGGATGGCGTCGCGGGTACGGGCCGCCCGCTGGCCAAGTGCGGCGTCCCGCCGCGTCGTCGCTGCCGCCGTCCCTTCGTCGATGACGCCCCTCCTTGGTCCGGCGCATGGCGACGCAGGGTCGACCGGTATGTTCACGACTGCCCCCATGCGGTCGAAAATCCCGCTATAGCGGACAATTTTACTGCTTGATGCTTTCCGTCAATATGCTGTCGCCAGAACGACAGCCGAGTGCGCGAAAGCACCTCGGCAAATCATGTCAAACAGAGTTGAATCGCTAGTTTACAGGAATATCTGCCTTTGTCGCAAGATGCTACATATACGAAATATCGGTGACGTCGACGCGCCACTGGCCGAGCTGGCGGCGCGGACCCGTGCCGTTGGCGCGGCTCGGCCGATATGGCTCGGCAAATGCACGTGCGCGAAGCTCGGGAACGCCACCCACACCCAACCAGGGCATCGCGCCGTCCGGTAACCATGTGGTGGACGTGTGGTCGGGAAGACGGTGTGCTCAGGAAGGCGGTACGGTCAGGAAGGCGGTTATCCCGTCCGTGATGCCCTGCGCGGCACGCCCGCGCCACGCGGGGTCGGAGACCCGCGCGGCATCGGCGGGATTGCGCATGTTGGCGCACTCGATGAACACCTTGGGCACCCGGGAGAGGTTCAGGCCACCCAGATCCGTACGGAACGCCAGGCCGTCGTGCGCGATGTAGTCCGCCCGGGTTTCGCCGGTGCTCCGTTCGAACGCGGCGCCCACCGCGTCCGCCAGCCGGGCCGACGGGGCGAGGATCACGGCGTTGCCGCCGTCCGGGCTCAGGCTCGGGGCGATGACATGGAACCCGGTACCGCTCGCCGGGCCGCCGTCGGCGTGCACGGACACGGCCGCGTCCGCGTGCGCGTCGTTGCCGATACGGGCCCGCTCGTCGATGCACGGGCCGACCCCGTTGTCGTCCGTCCTGGTCAGGACGACGGTGGCGCCTCGGCCACGCAGCAGTTCGGCCACGCGGGTGGCCACGTCGAAGGTGAACGCGTGCTCGGGATACCCGTCGACGGTCTGCGAGCCGACGGTGTCGCACTCCTTGGCGATGCCGCCGGCGAGCACCTTCCGGTTGATCGCTGCGGGCGCCCTCGCGTTGCCCCCGTTATGGCCGGGATCGAGCAGGACGGTGCGCCCGCGCAGCAGGTCCGGCCTGGCCGCGGCCCCGGCTCCGGCCGCGCTCGGCTCGGGCGACGGCGACGCCGCGGCCGCCCCGGACATCCCGAACGGCGGCGGGGGCGGGCCGGAACGCGCCGCGTGCACCGCGAAGGCCACGATCGCGACCACCACGACGAGTGCGACGACAAAACCCGGCCTGAGCGCTCTCCACCGCGGTGGCATCTAGCGTCGCCCCGTCCGGGACAAGGGGATGCCGGCGGCGGGACCGGGCCTCATGTCCGGCCGCTTTCGCGTCCCCCGTAGCGTTCCGCGCCGCGTTCGTCGCCGTGCTTGCCGTCGCCGTGCTTGCCGTCGCCGTGCTCGTCGTCACCGTCGCCCGCCGGTACCGCGACGAAGTCGATGAGACGTTCGACCGCGCCGAGCAGGCCGGCTTCGACGTCCGTGTAGGAACGCACGCCGGCGAGCACCCGGCGCCACATGTCGGCGGGCTCGGCGACGCCCAGTGCGCGGCACACCCCCTCCTTCCACGGCTGGCCCCGGGGTACCTGGGGCCAGGCCGCGATGCCCACGGAGGACGGCTTGACCGCCTGCCAGATGTCCACGTAGGGATGCCCGGTGACGAGCACGTACGGTGACGTCACGGACGCGGCGATGCGGCTCTCCTTGGAGCCGGCGACCAGATGGTCGACGAGCACGCCGAGACGGCGCCGCGGGCCAGGCCGGAAGGCGGCGACCAGCGCGGGCAGGTCGTCGACGCCGTCCAGGCTTTCCACGACGACGCCCTCCACCCGCAGGTCGTCGCCCCAGATGCGTTCGACGAGCGTGGCGTCGTGCAGCCCCTCCACGTAGATCCGGCTCGCCCGCGCGACCCGGGCCGGCTGGCCGGGCACGGCGATGGAGCCGGACGCCGTGCGGGCCGGGGCCGCCGGCACCGGCCGTCCCGGCCGGGTCAGCGTCACCGTCCGCCCGTCCAGCAGGAACGCGCCCGCGGCAAGGGGGAAGGCGCGGCGGCGGCCGTGCCTGTCCTCCAGCACGACCCCGCCCGCCTCAGCCTCGATCACCGCCCCGCAGAAACCGGTCGCGGTGTCCTCGACGACGAGGCCGGGGGTGGCCTCGACCGACGGCGGCGCGGCGGGCCGCGCACGCCCGCTCCGCGCCAGCACGTCGGGCCCGTAGTCTCTGCTGCGCACCCGACCACTGTAACGGGGCGGTATGACAACCGCGCATCAGCTTTGAATCCGTACGTATCCTGTACGGATACGGCCGGCACCGGCGTTCGTGGCAGATACCACATCAAACGGGTACCGCATCAAACGGGTACCACGTCAAGCGGATACCACGTCAAGCGGATACCACGTCAATTCGGCACCGGCGACCCGGCCCGGGCAATCCGGCATGGGCCCGGGTGGGCGGGGCCTGAATGCCGACGGGCAATATCCGGCAAACGCCTGGCATCCGTATGCGGGCGGGCCGCGCCCCACCGTGGGAGGCCCGGAATGCCGCGGCAGGCCGGCAGTGGGCAGAATCGGCTCATGACCGACGACTACGGGCCGGGCGTCGCACTCCTGGTGATCGACGTCCAGAACGACTTCGCCGCGCCGACTGGCAGCCTGTACGTGACCGGCGGCGAGGAGATCATCCCACTCGTCAACGACGAGATCGGACGGGCCGTGGCCGCGGGCTCACCGGTCGTCTACACGCAGGACTGGCATCCGCCGGCCACCCCGCACTTCGTCACCGGCGGCGGCATCTGGCCGCCGCACTGCGTGCGGGAGACCGAAGGCGCGCGGCTGCATCCGGCCCTGCGGGTCGACGGGACGATCGTGCGCAAGGGGACGGGCGGCGAGGACGGCTATTCCGGATTCACCGTACGGGACCCGCTCACCGACGCCGGCCGGGCGACCGAGCTGGTCGACGTCCTCACCGCTCAGGGGGTCCGCAGGATCGTCGTGGCCGGCCTTGCCGGGGACCACTGTGTGAAGGCAACGGCCCTGGACGGCCGAGCGCTGGGTTTCGACGTGGTGGTCCCGCTAGCCCTTACCCGCTTCGTCAGCCTGCGGCCCGGGGACGAGGAACGGGCCGTCGCGCAGATGCGGGAGGCAGGGATCCAGGTACTCACCTGATCATCAGCACTCACCTGATCATCAGGACGACCGGGTGGGCCCGCCCCGCCCCGCCCGCGGCGCACGGGGGCCCACCCGGCACGGCTCCATGGCCCGCGCGGCCCGTCCGGCCTACGCGGCGCAGTCCGCGCAGATCATCCGCCGGCTGTCGGCGAGCTGGCTGCGGTGATGGACCAGGAAACAGCTCGTGCAGGTGAACTCGTCCGCCTGTCGGGGCAGTACGCGGACAGTAAGTTCCTCCCCGGACAGGTCCGCGCCGGGCAGGTCGAGCTCGGACTCGAACGGGTCGACATCGTCCCCGAGGTCGGCCGCCGCGTCCGCCCGTCGTGCCTTGAGCGCCTCCAGACTCTGCTCGGCGACCTCCTCGGCATCGCTGATCCGGGGGGTGTCGTAATCGGTGGCCACTGAAATACTCCCGTGAAATTAAGTGCGCTGCTCTCTCGTGCCCCACCCACAACGCACGGCCGGTGGGGTATGTGCCCGCCCGGACGATCCCGAACAGATGTGGCCTTCGCCACACCTGTTGCGCTCCCACGTCCCAGGTGTCATCGGACGCCGGCGGGCATCGGGCCGGGGGCGCCCGCCGGGGCCACCATCACCCCCGGCGGCTCCCCCGGCGACGCGGAGGAAGTCTCCCCCGACAACGCCTGGGAAATCCTCCGGGAACGCGCGGAAGGCGGCTCACCGGGAACGGGTGACCCGGCCCGGCATACCCCGCCCGGCACACGCCCGAACACGGGAACCGCGGCAGGAGCCGGCCGTCCCGCCCGGCCCCGCCAGCATGCGCCCGGCCCCGCCAGCATGCGCCCGGCCCTGCCAGCATGCGCCGGCGACAGGCTGCCCGTCAGGTGCGGAGCGGCCCCGCGCCGCGACCCACCCCCCTGACCCGCGCCCGGACCACGTTGCCCGCTGGGAGCCCGGCTCATGCCGGCCGGCCCGCATGAGCCCGGAGCGCGGGCGCGGGCGCGGGCGCGGGCGCGGGCGCGGGCGCGGGCGCGGCGAAGCCTAGAGCGCCGGTCAGGTAACCATACGTATCCCTCCTGAACGATGGCACGCTTCGATGGACGTCGGCCGCCAGAGAAGATCGGCGTAATTTTGTCGTTGTGTACGCTTTTGCGGCCAAAAAGCGTACACAACGACAAACTCTCCTGGATCATGGCCTGCACGGGTGGTCGTGGATGGGATCCGCGCTACTTGACCGGCGTTCTAGCCGGTCCGGCGCAGCCAGGTCACGGGCGCTCCGTGGGCGCCCTGACGCAGCGGCTCCAGGACGTCGTCCCAGGCGGTGCCGAGCAGGCGGTGCAGGCCCCTGGCCAGGGTCTCGCGGCCCTCGCCCCGGTCGATGAGCGCGCGCAGGGCCGCCTCACCGACGACCACGTCCCCGTTCGCGGCGATCGACGCGCGGTGCAGGCCGAGTTCGGGGGTGTGGGAGTAGCGCTCCGAGTCGCACCCCGGTGAGGGCCCCTCGACCACGTCGAAGGAGACCGGGCCGAGACGGCGCAGCTGCCCCGCCAGCCGGCCGGCCGTCCCGCAGGGGGCGCGCCACTGGAGGGCCGCGTGGAACGACCCCGGGGAGCTGGGCTGCTCGGTCCAGGTCAGGGACACCGGTGAGGAGAGCACGGCGGACACGGCAAACTCCAGGTGCGGACACAGTGGCGGCGGGCAGGCCAGCACGGCGAGCATGCCGGGGATGCCGACGGACACCGAACCCGAAACAAGATCACGTGTTGATGGCATTGCGACCACGCAGGACCTCCGTCAACGAGTTACGCCTTCCCCTGCGATCTCGTCTCACGATCGGCCGCGCCGTGCGGTAACGATGGTGCCATGAGCCGCCGGTGGCTGCCATACCTACCCCCGTCTGACAGATCCGATTCATCATTTGATACCTGGATGATTCGTGACAGGCGGCTCCCTCATCCTCCGCACGGCAGGGCCCGGCGAGACAACCAGGCCGAGGCGTCCGAACGGCGTCCGGATGATGTCCGTGGGGTGTCCGGCCGGGCCCGCGCCGGGCCCATGCCGGGCCCATGCCGGGCGGGCCGGCAGACGGGGTCCCGGCGTGGAGGACCGAGCGCGCGGCCACCTCGTGAACCTCGTCCACGGCGGAGGCCGCGATCAACGGTTTGTGATCGACGACGCGGGCGACGAGTTGCGCACGGCGCGGCCCGAAGGTGTACTCAAGCCGGCCCGGCCCGGCCCGGCCGCGGCCGCCGCCCTGCCGGCCGAACCGGAATCCCCCGGCCCGGAATCCACCGGCCGGGAAGTCATCCGAGCCGTCGGTGCCCATCCCCACCAGCACCGGTCGTCGGCGGTTCCCCAACCCCGTAGGCTCCGTGCGTATGTTGCAAGTCTGGCCGGGCAGCCCCTATCCGCTCGGTGCCACCTACGACGGCACCGGCACCAATTTCGCGATCTTCTCCGAGGTCGCCGAGAAGGTCGAGCTGTGCCTGTTCGACGAGGGCAACACCGAGACCAGGGTCGAGCTGAAGGAAGCCGACGCCTTCGTCTACCACGGTTTCCTGCCGAGCATCGGCCCCGGCCAGCGATACGGGTATCGGATCCACGGCCCCCACGAACCTGCCAAGGGGCTGCGGTGCAATCCGTCCAAGCTTCTTCTGGACCCCTACGCGAAGGCGGTCGACGGCGAGATCGACTGGGACCAGTCGGTCTTCGGCTACAACTTCGGCGACCCCGACAGCATGAACACCGAGGATTCCGCGCCCCGGGTGATGAAGTCGGTGGTCATCAGCCCGTTCTTCGACTGGAACGGCGACCGCCCGCCGCGCACCCCGTACCACGAGACGGTCATCTACGAGGCGCACGTGCGCGGCCTGACGACCGCCCATCCCGGGCTTCCGCCGGAGTACCGCGGCACCTATGCCGGCGTGGCACATCCGGTGATGATCGACTATTACCACAAACTCGGTGTGACCGCCGTGGAGCTCATGCCCGTCCACCAGTTCGTGCAGGACGAGCACCTGGTCCGCCGGGGGCTGCGCAACTACTGGGGGTACAACTCGCTGGCCTTCCTGGCCCCGCACAACGCGTACGCGGCCACCACCCGCGCGGGCCAGCAGGTCCAGGAGTTCAAGCTGATGGTGAAGGACCTCCACGACGCCGGCATCGAGGTGATCCTCGACGTCGTGTACAACCACACGGCCGAGGGCAACCACATGGGCCCGACGCTGTGTTTCCGCGGCATCGACAACGCCGCCTACTACCGCCTGATGGACGACGACCCGCGCTACTACATGGACTACACCGGCACCGGCAACAGCATGCGGGTGCGCAACCCGCACGTCCTGCAGCTCATCATGGACTCGCTGCGCTACTGGGTGACCGAGATGCACGTCGACGGGTTCCGGTTCGACCTGGCCGCGACCCTGGCCCGGGAGTTCTACGAGGTCGACCGGCTGTCGTCCTTCTTCGACCTCGTCCAGCAGGATCCGGTGGTCTCGCAGGTCAAGCTGATCGCCGAGCCGTGGGACCTCGGCGCCGGCGGCTACCAGGTCGGCAACTTCCCCCCGCTGTGGACGGAGTGGAACGGCAAGTACCGTGACACCGTGCGGGACTTCTGGCGCGGCCAGGACAAGGGCATCGCCGAGTTCGCCTCCCGGCTGACCGGCTCGAGCGACCTCTACGAGTCCGATGGGCGCCGGCCGTCGGCGTCCATCAACTTTGTCACCGCCCACGACGGGTTCACCCTCAACGACCTGGTCTCCTATAACAACAAACACAACGAGAACAACGGCGAGGACAACCGGGACGGAACCGACGACAACCGGTCGTGGAACTGCGGCACGGAAGGGCCGGCCGACGACCCCGCGGTGCTCGCGCTGCGCGGCAGCCAGGTCCGCAACTTCCTCACCACGCTCTTCCTCTCCCAGGGCGTCCCCATGCTGCTGGCCGGCGACGAGATGGGACGCACCCAGCAGGGCAACAACAACGGCTACTGCCAGGACAACGAGATCTCCTGGCTGGACTGGTCCCTGGCGGAGCGCAACGCGGACCTGGTGGAGTTCACCGCGACCGTCTGCGCCCTGCGCCGGGAGCATCCGGTGTTCCGCCGGCGCCGGTTCTTCCGGGGCGACCCCATCCACCGCCTGGACGCCAGGACGGGCCTTCCCGCCGCCGGCTACGACGGCGGCGAGGCCCTCAAGGACATCGTCTGGCTGCGGCCGGACGGCACCGAGATGTCGGACGCCGACTGGGGGTTCGCCCCGGCCCGCTCCTTCGGGGTGTTCCTCAACGGGCAGGGCATCCCCGACCCCGACCAGCGCGGTGAGAAGGTCGTCGACCAGTCCTTCCTGCTGTTCTTCAACGCCCACTTCGAGCCGCTGGGCTTCCGCATCCCGCCGGAGAGCTTCGGTACCAGCTGGGAGGTCGTCGTCGACACC
>NZ_CEVIVD010000126.1:0-13254 GCF_982290655.1 Protofrankia sp. CiP1_Cm_nod3 | reverse complement strand
CCTCGGCCTTTCGGTCGACCTTGATCGAAGATCCGGCGAGGCCCGGCTGGCGCGCGCCAGCCGGTGACCCGGGGCCATTTCGGTGAAGGTGGCCCGAAGGAGGCCCGCCGCGGACAGGGCACTGCGCCGTTCGCCGTCGGTCCCGGATGGCTCGGCCAGCGGGAGCGGGCTCGGGAGCCCACCCAGACAGTTGGGCAAAAGGTATCAGTAGTAGCGTCGGAGCACGTTCTGGACTGATTTTCGTCACCGAGCCGTCGAGACCCGCCCGCAGACTCACAGGGAATGTTGCGACAGTGCCCCAGGAGCCGATTTCACTGCCCCGGTACCGGCTGACCCGACCGCCGCTGTCCGAGACCCGGATGAGCGTGGTCTACCGTGCGACGGATACCCAGCTGAACGACCGGCCGGTCGTCGTCAAGGTTCTCTCTCCGCAGCTCGCGCACATCCCCCAGTACCGCGAACGGTTCTTCCGCGAGGTGCGGGCCGTGACCACGCTGCGGCACCCGCACATCGTCGACGTCTATGAGGCGGCCACGGAGAAAACCGCGGACCAGGCCGCGGCAGGGCGCGACCAGGGCGACGACGACCAGGAGCTTCTCTACCTCGTCATGCCGTACATCGAGGGCTCCAGCCTGCGCGGGCTGCTGGCGGACAACGGGCAACTGGACCTCGCCACCGCCCGGCGAACATCCTCGTCGAGTCCGAGACCGGCCATGCCTGCCTGTGTGACTTCGGCATCGCCAAGGTGGGTTTCGAACGGGCGCTGACCGCCGTGGGCGGCTTTCTCGGAACGCCCGACTACTCGGCGCCGGAACGCTTCGACCCGGACCGGTTCGAAGAGCTGCCCATGGCCCACCGGCCGACGATCGAGCGGCCGCCGCGCGACATCGCCGAGGAGAAGCTCGTCGACATCTACGCGCTCGGCGTCGTGATGTACGAGTGCCTCACCGGCAGCCGTCCGTTCGACCACATCGGCGAGCAGGTGCGGCGGGATCCGCCGGCCCTGACCGGGCTGCGCCCCGATCTCCCGCCCGCGCTCGACGACGTGCTGCAAGCCGCGATGGCTCGCGACCCCGCGGGTCGTCCGTCCTCCTGCGCCGAGTTCGCGAGCAGGCTGGCGTCCGCGGCCGGCTCCCCGCGCCCCGCCCCGGCGCCGCTCGGCCCGGCCTCGCCACCTTCGACGATGACGAGGTTCCCCCAGACACCGACAAGCGCCCCGACAGTCCCGCCGTCCGCGTCCGGCGGAACGTGGGGCCCACCGCCGGGCTCGCCGCCCCCGGCCAACGAGCCCGGCGCGGCGCCGGCCGGCGCGACTGGACAGGCGCCAACCGGTCAGGTGGTGCGCGGGCCCGGGAGACGTCGGCTCGCGACCGTCCGGCGGGTGGCTGCGCGGCACAGGCGGATCCTCATCGCGGCCGGGGCGGGCCTGGTCCTCGTCGGCGTGCTGCTCGGGGCCACGCTCCCGGTCGTCCTGGACAAGCCGGGAGTCGGAGACCGGCCCAGCCAGCAGCAACTGGCCCGGATTCCCGAACCGCTGCGCGCCGACTGCGCCCGCGACAGGCCGGCGGGCGGGGCCGACGCCGTGGTCTGCACGACGCCGGCCAACGAGTCCAGCTCACTCTCTTCGCCAGCCTCGACGAGATGGACAGCGCCTACAGCGCCGCGACGCGGGACGCGGGAGTCAGCCGTGGCACCGGAGACTGCGGCGTCGCGGTGGGCACCGGCGCCGAGCATCGCTATCCCGGCGCGGACGCGAGCCCCGGCGGCCAGCACGGGCGCCTGCTCTGCCACACAAGTGACGGCACGACCTCCCTCGTCTGGACGGACGACAAGGCGATGGTCCTGGCGACGGCCAGCCGGCGCGCGGCCGACGACCTGGGGCTGCGGGGGTCCTGGAGCCGCTGGGCCAGCCTGAAAGCCTTCCCCACCACCGAAGAGAAGGCCCTGGTCGACCTGTACGATCTGAAGAACTGTCGCCGGCCGGCCGCGGGGGCTCTCGAGCGGTTCCACGGCATCGTCGCTGCCGTCGAGTGCGCTCCACCGAACGCCGACGAGGGCGCTACAACGGTCTGGTACTACCAGTTCACGGCCCTGGACAGGCTTCGGTCGACCTACGACGCACAGGTGAACGCCGTGCAGGCGCCCATGGACACGTACTGCGGCGGGAGCGCCGAGAACCCCGGCACTCCCGGCACCCATCAGTGGGACCTACGCGGTGTCGACCTGGGCAACCTGCTGTGTTACCGAGACACCGGGAACGCGCCGACCATGGAGTGGACCCTGGAGTCCATGCGTGTGCTTGGCCGCGTGATCGGGCGCGACCCCGCGAAGCTCGCAAGCTGGTGGACGAACAACCACGGTCCGGCGCAGGCGGAGATCGCCAAGGCCGTCAACAGCACCTCCAGTCCGCCGTTCCCGACCGCGGCGGAGCAGCAGCTGCTCACCCACATCCCGCCGACGGCCCGGGTCGACTGCATGCGGCTGTCCGAAGACCAGGTCAAGCAGAACGTCGGCGACCAGAAGCCGCTGGCCGCCATCGCGTGCGACTCTCAGGCCCGCAATCCGCGGATCGTCTTCTATTACCAGATGGCCGACGCCGACGCGCTGGCAGCAACCCTCCGATTCAACGATCCGGGCACGGACGCCGACTGTACCCAGCAGCCGCCGAACTTCTTCGGCGGCGCCCGCTACCTGAACAACGGCGACACGGGCCGTCTCGTCTGCGGCACGAACCCGAGCGGCGCTCGATACCTGATCTGGTCGAACGACCGGCTGAACATTCTCGCCTGCGCGTTCGGCAGCGGACTTCCTCCCGCGGCCCTGATCGCCTGGTGGAGCGCCAACGCCGGCCCCCGGTAGGGCCCGGCCGGAGGCGCGCCATACCGTCTGGTGTTCGTCATTCGGTGACGGTCCTCCGGCGCGGCCGCGCGCTCGCGGCAGATCTTCCGAGCTCGGGACCCCTCCCGGCGCGGCGGGGCTAACCTGTCGCCACGCCGAGCCGGGAGGTGCTGGAGTCGTGAACTCGTCGGGTCGCGCCGGGTCGAGCCAGGTGGACCTGCTGCCGCGGGAGATCGGCAGCCTGGCGCACTGGCAGCCGGAGGCGCCGCCGGGCACGCTGTTCGCCGTCGGGGCGAACGGCGGGATGCGGGTCGCCCCGCGGGCCGGGTTCTCGCTCGTGTTCGGGCGCTGCGAGCCCGAGGTCCATGTGTGCGTCGGCGCCGACGACCAGTACGTCAGCCGCCGGCAGGGGCACATCGGCTGGGATGGCTCGCGCTGGCTCCTGACCAACGAGGGCCGCCGGCCGATCCGGCTGCCGGGATCCCGGCTGCTGCTCGGCGGCGACCAGTCGCCCCTGGCGAGCGGGTACATGCCGCTGTTCATCGTCGCCCCGAGCCAGGAGCACCTACTGGAGATCCGGATCATCGGTCGGCCGGCCCCGCGGCGTCCGGAGGACGGGCCGGACGCCCAGACGCGGGAGGGCGAGGTCTGGCCGCTCAGCGAGGTCGAGAAGCTGGTTCTCGTCTGCCTCGGCCAGAGCTACGTGCGCGGCGACCCGCAGCCGCAGCCGCTGACGTGGAACCAGGTCGAGGCGGAGCTGAGCGAGCTGCGCCCCGAGGAACGGTGGACCGGCAAGCGGGCGGCGCACATCGCCGCCGTCCGCCGCCGCCTCTCGCTCGCAGGGGTGCGCGGGATGATGGAGGACGAGGTGCCGCCGCCGGCCGCCTTCATGATCAACCATAACCTGATCGTGGAGCTGCTCACCAGCACCACCCTGGTCCGCGCGGACCTGTCCCTGCTCGAGCAGGACCTCCCAGGCTGACCCGCCGACGGCGGTGGAGACGACGAAGATCCCGTCGTAGGCGGCCAGGACGCGTCCGAAGCGGGCGCCGGGTTGGAAGGTGGCGGCGAACCCGTACAGGCAGAGCGCGATGATGCCGGTGCCGATCCGCTGTCTCGAAGCCCTTGCCCGGTGTGACCGTTAATGAGCTGACTGTTCTAAACTGTGTGCTCGCGGTCATTATGGATGATCGTGTGGCTGAGGCGCGGGGGGAGAGCGTGGATTTGTTGCTTCCCTCGGACCCGGCGCGGGTCGGCCCCTATGAGCTGCGCGGTCGGCTGGGAGCGGGCGGCATGGGTCGGCTGTACCTGGGGATGTCGACCCGACGACTTCGCCGCGGCGGTGCACCCTACCTGACAGGCAGGACCGAGACCAAAAGCGCTGTCCAGAGCCCCTTGACCGAATAGCCGGGACGGTTCAAAACGGCCCCCGCGCTCCTCACCGGGGCCCGCTCCGGTGGATCCGATCCGGCCCCGGCCCCCGATGGGCGATCATGTTTCTAAAACGGCGTGATTCGCCCTCGTCGGACCATCGTCCATTCCCCGTCAGCCCCGTGTATTCGATAGTCAGGCGGATGTTCCATTGCCGCGACCGACGGAAAGTAGACCGTCGCTGTCCGTCAGCCGTTGTCCGTATCGCTGTCGACGGCCAGCCGCATCTCATGGGTGAAGCCCACCCATCCCCAGAGCACCAGCAGATCGATGATCTGTCGGCCGTCTCTCAGGTGTACATAGCCGGGATTCTCTTCGTCCGGCGTCGGATATATCCCGTGCTCGTCCGCCGTTCCCTGGCACGAGTTGAGCGTCTCGATGCCGTGTGACCACGCCAGTTCTAAATACGGCGCCAGGGACTCGTCCACATAGGCCGTGATGCCTGCCGCGTCCGCAAGGACCTGTCTGTGTGCATCTCCGACATAAGCTGGTCGCGAATGTTGTTGTTGTGTGATTCGGCTGCGCCGGAACAACCACGAACGCTTCATATCAAGATCTTATCGTAGTACCGGTGCGACTGGACCAGGGATCCCGCCTGCTGCAGGGGGATGTGATCCAGCGGCCGTCCGGCCGGCGAGGGCCGTCACTTCCCGAACCGGAGGCGGAAAGGATCGGTGTCCGTGTAGTGCGAACCCGCGTTGTCGATGCCGCTGACGTCTGCCACCCGGCCGACGTCGCGCGCGATGAGCATGAGGCGCCGCCAGGGTTTCCGAGGCCCGTCCACGAGGGTGCGCACCATGCGGTCGTCATGAGTCGTCACGACGAGATATTCGGGCGAGGGGGGCGAGGACCGGGACTCTTCGGCTTCATCCCATCCATAGGTCACGTAGCGGGCGAGGCTTTTCACTTCGCCCCAGGCGAACCGCGCCGGCCCGCCGCCGGGAGGAAGATCGCCCGCGATGTCGGTGACGATGGTGAGCCCGTGTTCGTCCGCGGCCGCCCGCAGGGCGTTGCGGGCGGCACGTACGACAAGCCGGATCACGGACGCGGCCAGCCCCAGGGCGATGGTCCCAGAAACGATGGCGCCGGCCGCGCCCGCAAGGCTCGCCAAGAAGACGACTCCGAGGTCGCCGATGTTGTCGAGGATCCCGGTGAATCCGATGCGCCCGAGGTACACCGCCCCGATTCCCAGGGCGATCGCCAGCGGTGCGCGCCGGACTATCCGCCCGGTGGCACGCCCGAACGTCTCCCGGATCTCGATGGAGGTCGCGCCGCCGCGCAGGCGATCCTGCCTGGCGGCGTGCCGCTGCCTGCCTCGCTCCTCTTCCTCGGCGTACGCGCGATTGCTCACGGCCCACATCTCGCGCCACACCCTCTTGAACTGATCACTTCTTCTGGCGTTCGATCTTTCCTCGTCCACCATGACGCCGATTGTCCCGAAGGAGGGGCCCGACGTGCCCCCGCGGGTCGTGAGGGCGTGCCGTGCGGGTGCTGGTCACGTTCGGCTTCGGTGAGCTGGGCCTGCACCGTGTCAGCGCCGCGATCGGTCCGGACAACGCCGCGTCCGTCGCCGTGGTCAGACAGGCCGGTTTCTCCTACGAGGGCCGTATCCGCGACCACGCCCACACCAACGGGGCGTGGCGTGACAGCCTGCTCTACTCCGCTTCCTCCGGATGCGACATTGCCCGACGGATGTACTCGGCCGGCCTGGGTGGGCTCATGCGCGGTCGGTCAGACGTGGCCGAACAGGGGCGGGAAGGCGAGGACCACGATCCACGCCCACGCCGCGTACACCGGCAGATAGCCGGTCTGCCAGCGTTCGAGGGCCGCGAACGGGGTGCGCCGGCGGGCCAGCCCCAGCAGCAGCCACGCCGACCAGGCGAGGTTGGCCAGCAGGAGGACGTTCTCACCGAGAGCCGCTGCCTTGTTCGGGGTGGTGCCGAACTCGGTGATCCGCCCGGTGATCTCCAGGAGCACCAGCACGTCGATGGCCAGCGCGCTCACCACAAGGGCCAGCTGCAGCCGGTCGAACGGGCCGGCGGGCGCCAGCGGGTCGCGGGCCGAGATCGAGTAGAGCAGCAGCCCCAGCACCACTACCAGCAGCAGGTCGAACAGGATCAGCGCCTCCCGCTCGACGTCGATGCCGGAGCTGGTCCAGACGACGGCGACGAGGAAGGCGAGCAGCACGGCGGTGAACAGCGGGGTGAACAGCCGGGTGAGCACCGGCGCGATGTTCTCGACCACGTTCTGCTTCGCCTCGACGAGCCACGCGGCGACAACGACACCGGCCGCCGCGCCGCAGGGGAGGAGCCACTGCGCGAGGAACACCTCCGGGTCGATCCCGATCGCCTGGAAGGTGCCGGCCGTGAACGCGATGAGCACGCCGCCACCGAGCGCGAGGAGCACGAAGTAGACGAACCACTCGCCGGTGAACCGGATGAAGTCCATCCGCCGGCGCGACGAGCGCCATTCG
This sequence comes from Protofrankia sp. CiP1_Cm_nod3, assembly GCF_982290655.1. NCBI lineage: Bacteria > Bacillati > Actinomycetota > Actinomycetes > Frankiales > Frankiaceae > Protofrankia > Protofrankia sp. CiP1_Cm_nod3. The sequence goes on along the minus strand of NZ_CEVIVD010000126.1, from coordinate 6,512 downwards.
TCGCCCGCGTAGGCCAGACCGACCACGAGCCACAGCGCGATCGGGAGGTGGATGCTGGTGAGCACCACCGATTGCGACGTGGCGGCCAGCGGGTAGACGTTGGCCGCTATGGCGCCGAGCGCGAACAGCGCGACCAGCACCCCGAGCAGCGGGCGGCGGACCTGGCGGCGCCAGGCGAGGAAACCCGCCAGCCAGGGCAGCACGAGAACGCCCACGTTCGGCCCGTAGAACGCGCCGTCGTGCTCCAGGCTCACCCCGAACAGCTCCGGCACCCGGACCGACACCGCGGCGCCGACCGCGCAGAGGGCCAGCGCCCGCAGGTCCCTGCGCGACCGGGCGTCCACGGTCCCGCTACCGGTCAGCACCAGCTGCTTCCACAGCCGTTCCGAGTGCTCCCGGGCGAACTCGCGGGACAGCTCGTCGAGGCTGCCCATCCGTTTCACCGCGACCAGGAACGCCTCGTCCGTGCTCAGCCCGGCCGCGACGAGCGCGTCGACGGAGCCGCGCAGGTGGTCCTCCAGCTCGTCGGCGTCGGGCTGCGCCAGCTCGCGGCGGCGCTGCACGTAGCGCCGCCACTGCGCGAACTGCGACTCCAGCTCGACGGAGCTGTCCGGCGCGGTCATGCCAGGCCCTCCAGCGGGATCGCTGGCAGCGTCCCGCGGTCGTGTGGGTCGAGCCAGATGTCCCGCAGCGCGCCCAGCACCGTGTCCCACTGGCGGCGCTGCTCGGCCAGTTCGGCCCGGCCTTTGTCGGTGATGCGGTAGTACTTGCGCCGCCGTTCGCCGGTCGCCGACCGCCAGGTCGCCTCCACACAGCCGAGGCGCTCAAGCCGGTGCAGCAGCGGGTAGAGCAGACCCTCGGTCCAGTCCAGCTCGCCGCCGGACAGCTCGTGGATCCGTTTGAGGATCGCGTAGCCGTAGCTTTCCCCCTCGGCCAGGATGCCGAGCACCATCGGCGTCGCCGAGGCGGCCACCAGATCCTTGGCGACCTTCACCAGGCCTCACTCCGTTCGATCTCCCCGCCCGGGCCCTGGACGGGATGCGAGCGGGGAACCCTAGCAGTGCGTTGCATAGTACTACTAGGTATCGGTCGCGGCTACGGCCGGATGATGGTCGGCCGCCCGAGCCAGCGGGGGCTCCAGAACCCCATGCGGTCGGTGACCCGCACGTTTGCCTCCCGGGCTGGGCCCGTGTCGGGCAGGCTGGATGGCTCATGGTGTGGTCGCTGCTCTACGCCCTTACTCGTCCACCCCGGCATCGAGAGCGGCGGCGATGTCTGCCCCCGCCCCGTCGTCGACGATGTGCCGATGCTCGACGGGATGCCAGGAATGGCGGGGGTGGTTCGGCCGGCCCGGCCGGCCGAACCGGCCGCAGGCGGCACCGATTGTCCGGTACGCGCGTGCAGCCCGCACAGCAGCCGCTGCAGGTGCACCGGATCGACCTGGCCGCGCAGCCCGAGCAGATCCGCGCCGGAACCCCGCGCCCGTCCGCGGGCCGTGTCCCGGAACTGTAGTAGCCCGCCGGCCCGGGGCGGGTGGTTTCGGGGGCGGCTGGGGTGCCCTGAACGTAGTCGACGACCCGTCGGGCCGCCGCGGCAACATCGGTAAAGCCCCGGGCCCGCAGCCCGAGCACCTTTACCGTGGCAATCACTGTTCGCCATCCGTCATCATGGACGTCTCATTCCGTGAATACGGCACCGTGCTCCGGCCCGGAATCCGGTGGTACGTCGCCACGCTCATTATTGAAAACTGTATTCACGTCCGTGCCGGCGTGGAAGGTCGTCCCATTTCGGTCGGCCATCCGGTACTCGACTCCCATCGTTCCTCGTCGAGGAGCAATATTGTCCGTACGAAACGGAAAGATATCTCAATTTTGTCTCGGAAGACGGTGGATGGGTCTGGCCTGTAGAGCCAGGTGGTACAAGGCGTCACGCCGGCAGCACCTGCGGAGGAGCGGTCGCATACACCAAGGACAGCCCGAAACGGTGGTACGTGCATCCCGTACCAGCCGGTGAGACGGACGGGCATGAGATCGGGCCTGACTGGTATGCGTCGGACGCTGCCGTTCGCTCCCGTCCACGCGGCGCTGCGGAGTATGGCGTTCCAGACGTTGAACCCCTGGCCGGCATCCGCGGCCTCGCTCCCGGCCTGAAGGCCCACCCCGAGCCGGAGAACCCCCGGGCCGCAAGGAGTGGCTGACCGGTCAGCGTGTCGATGGCCAGCGCTACCGCCCCGCCGTCGACCAGTCCGCGCTTGCCGCCGCGTTCGATCTCGCACTGGCCCGGCGGAACTCGCCGTCGTCCGACGAGTTCTGCCGGGACGTCGAGCGGCTCCTCAGCGCCGCGAGCCACACGGCCTGACCGGCCTGGCAGGTGCTCGGGCGCACTACCGCCGCTGTGTGGGCGTGATGGTCGGAGGGTTCGGCTCGGCGTAGGTCGCCGTCGTCCTGGGACCCGCCGTGTCGGGAGGCGCGGTGCTGAGAGGTGCCGTGTCGGAGGGCGCGGCGCTGGGTTCATCACCGTGACCTTCGCCTCAGCCGAGCCGAGCTGTCCGGTCGGTGCAAGAGGTACGGGATGTAGATCTGGGACGGGATCGTGTCTGAACCCGGCGGTCCATGTCCGTGCCGGGCACGAGCGGCGACGATGGTGGCCGCGGCAGCCGCCCCCCGCAGTGACCGGAGCGTGGGCCGCCGGAGGCGTGACCACGTTTTCGACGCTCCCGAGAAAGGCCGCGTCCATGCCGGTCTCACCGACCTATCCGGGTGTTTACATCCAGGAGATCCCGAGCGGTGTCCGTACGATCACGGGAGTGTCGACCTCGGTCGCGGCGTTCGTCGACTTCTTTCCGAAGGGCCCGCTGGAAACGCCCGTCCAGGTCTTCAACTGGACGGAGTTCGTCCGGACGTTCGGCGGTCTGCACCCGTCGAGTGAAGCCTCCTACGGGATCCAGCAGTTCTTCCTCAACGGCGGCACCGAAGCGTGGGCCGTGCGCACCGCGTCCGGGGACCTCACCGCGAGTGACGTCGTCATCGGCGGTGCCGTGGCGGCGGCCGCCCCCGCCGCGCCCGCGACCGGGCCGCTGGTGGTCACGGCGAAGAACCCGGGTGTGTGGGGCAACAACCTGCGGGTCCGGGTCGACTGGGTCGCCGACCGGTTCAACCTGGTCGTGAGCCTGTACGGCGGCTCCGGCGGCCCGGGCGCGCCCGTGGTCGCACAGGAGGTCTTCCGTGGCCTGTCGCTGACGCCCGGCAGCGTCGACTTCGCCGAGGACGTCGTCAACGACTCCCGTACCGGCTCGACGCTGGTCACGATCACGGTGACGGGCACCACCCGGCCGCTGCTGGGCGGCACCCTGTCCGGCGTGCACAGCGCGTCGCCCACACAGCCGGCCACCATCGGCCTCGCCGCCGACGCGACGGTGAGTGTGACGATCGCCGGCGAGTCCGGCGTCGCGCCGCTCGCCCTGCCGGCCGGCCCCCACCCGATCGACGCCGTCGCGACGGCGCTGCAGGCCGCGGTCCAGCGGGCGCGGCCGGAACTCCCCGCGTTCGCGGCGACCACCGTCGAGGTCGTCGACGAGCTGAACGCGGCGGGAGCTGTGACCGGACGCCGGCTGCGGCTGCGCGCGGGACCGACCGCTCCCGCGACCCGCCTGCTCGTCGCCGATTTCGCGGGCGACCCGACCGCCACCGACCGGCTGCTCCTGGCCACCGGCACGGCGAAGCCCGCGGCGGCGACCCGTGGCGGTGAGCTGACCGAGCCGGTGGCCGTGCCCGCGACGGGCAACGAGCTCCGACTGAGGCTGGGGACGACCAGCCACACCATCATCGTCCCCGACGGCGGCCACGAACTCGACGAACTCGACGAACTCGCCGGCGAGCTGCAGAACCTCGTTCGGGCGGCGGGGGCCGGCTCGCCGCCGGAGCAGGGATTCGCGGGCGCGCTCGTCACGGCGGTGAACGGACGGCTGGTGTTCGTCCCGGGTGGTGACGGGCCGGAGCCGTTCACGATCGAGGCGGCGCCGTCCACCACCTCGCCGAACCCGAACCAGGCCGTGTGGACGGCGCTCAAGCTGACCAGCGCCGAGACGCAGGTGCTGCCCGCGCTGCGATCCGAGCCGCTCAGCGGCGACGTCACGATCGACAAGGGCGCTCGGATCGCGGTGACGTTCACCCCGTCGGATGCCGGCGCGACGCCGGTCACCCGTGTGCTTCCGGTGGACCTGGCTCCCGGCCCGCATACGCCGACCGAGATCGCGCGGGTGCTCACGGAGGGGCTGGCGCACGTGGCCGGTCCCGCGCCGGCCTTCACCGGCGGCGTGGCCCGGGTGGTGGACGGCGGGGCGGGGGGTGGCGGCCCGCGGCTGCTCCTGATCGCCGGTGTGCCCGGGGCGTCCGTCCGGGCGGGCAACGCGGGCGCCAGCGGCGCGGCCACGACCCTGAAGCTGACGACCTCCGGATCATCACCCCTGGCATCGGCGAACGTGCAGGAATATCAGCTCGGTGCCGCGCCCGCGACACAGGGTTTCATCGCCGACACGGCGCAGGTGGGCAGCCGGGCGGGTGGCGACGGCGACCCGCCGGACGGCAACGCCCTGATGGCCGGCATCGGCGCGCTCGACACCGTCGACGTGTTCAACCTGCTGTGCCTGCCCCGGACGGCGACCCTCACCGGCGACCACCCGCTTTCATCCACCGAGGCCGGCGCCGTCGTCAGTTTCGCCCAGACGTACTGCGGGAACCGGCGCGCGTTCTTCCTCATGGACACGCCGGACACGGTGACCAGGTTCGACACGGCAAAGGTCGACCTGCCCAAAACGCCGCCCCATACGAACACCGCGCTGTTCTACCCGCGGGTCAGGGTGCCGGATCCGCTGAGCGGGTTCCGGCTGCGTTCCGTCGGCGCGAGCGGTACCTTGGCCGGCCTGTTCGCCCGGACGGACGCCGACCGCGGGGTGTGGAAGGCGCCGGCCGGCACCGACGCGACGCTGCGCAACGTCCCCGAGCTCACCGAGGTGCTGACCGACCCGCAGAACGGCCAGCTGAACCGGCAGGGTGTGAACTGCCTGCGCACGTTCCCGGTGTACGGGACGGTGAGCTGGGGCAGCCGTACCCGGGCCGGCGCGGACCAGCTGGCCTCGGAATGGAAGTACATCCCCGTCCGCCGGCTCGCCCTGTACATCGAGGAGAGCCTGTTCCGGGGCACCCAGTGGGCCGTCTTCCAGCCGAACGACGCGCCGCTGTGGTCCGAGCTGCGGTCGAGTATCGGCACGTTCATGAACAACCTCTACCGCAAGGGCGCGTTCCAGGGCTCCACCCCGGGCGAGGCATACCTGGTCAGGTGTGATGCCGAGACCACCACCCAGGCCGACATCGACCTCGGCATCGTCAACATCAGCGTCGGGTTCGCGCCGCTGAAGCCCGCCGAATTCGTGATCATCAGTATTTCCCAGCTGGCGGGCCAGAGCGCCGGCTGATCGTTCTCTCCTCCCATGACAGGACGGACCCCGCCGTGTCCCGGCCGGGGCGGAAGGACAGCCCATGGCGCAGTTCGTCGTCAACCCGACCCGGTTCGACCCGTACAAGAACTTCAAGTTCCGGGTGTGGTGGGACGGGCGGTACGTCGCCGGAATCAGCAAGGTGGGCGCGCTCAAACGCACCACCGAGGTCGTCGAGCACCGCGACGGCGGCGACCCGAGCACCGGCCGCAAGTCCCCTGGGCGCACCAAGTACGAACCGGTCAGCCTGGAGCGGGGGATCACCCAGGACGTCGACTTCGAGCAGTGGGCGAACAAGGTGTGGGACTACGCGAACGCCCAGGCCCCGCCCGACAAGCGGACCATGGAGGTGTCGCTGGCGGACTTCCGCAAGGACATCACCATCGACGTGTTCAACGAGGCCGGCCAGCAGGTGCTGTCCTACCGGGTGTTCCGCTGCTGGGTCTCGGAGTACCAGGCGCTGCCCGACCTGGACGCGAACGCCAACGCGGTCGCCATCCAGACCATCAAACTGGAGAACGAGGGCTGGGAACGCATTCCGGTCGTCGAGCTCAGGGAGCCCACCTTCACGCTGCCGTCGGCATAGGCGCGGCGGGCACCCACCGATGCGACATCTGCCGGACGGCCCGCTGGCGCGGGTGGCGCTTCGCCACGGCCTGTGGTGTGCGGGCAGCCGGCACACCACGGCGGTCGCGCGTCCGCTCGACGGACGGGACGAGGCGTATCTGGCCGAACACGCCCACGGCCTGGACATCGCCAGCCGCGTGTCGACGCTGCTCGCCCGCTGCCTGGTCCGGCTCGGCGACCTGACCGAGGCCGATATGGCCGAGATCGATGAGGACACGGTGGACGGGCTGACGGTCGGGGACCGGGAGGTGCTGCTGCTCCACCTGCGCCGGCTGACGTTCGGCGACCAGCTTTCCGCCGTGGTGACCTGCCCGGACCCGGACTGCGGCGAGCCGATGGACCTCGACCTGCGGGTCGGCGACCTGCTCCCGGCCCCGGGTTCCTCCCGTCC
>NZ_CEVIVD010000125.1:6039-14343 GCF_982290655.1 Protofrankia sp. CiP1_Cm_nod3 | reverse complement strand
CGAACCCACCTACACCTTCCGCCCCGGTGCTCGAGCCCCCTCCGTTCGGGGTGCGCGCCGTCCCTGTCACACTGTGCGCAGCCGACAGCGTTTACGGACGGACGGGGGCACATGGCTGGCAAGGTAATAATCCACCTGCTCGGCACATCCGACGTGGGAATCACCACCGGCGGCCGGCTTTCCGGCGAGGCGGTACACGATCTCGAAAAAAGGTACGCCGATATCGAGAAGGTTCTGAACGGCGTGGCTGCCGCGGCGGAGGAGTGGACGAACGCCGCTGCTGACAGCGCTGTACGGAACGCCGCGAAGGAGGAGTTGAGCAAGGCTCGGAACGATATAGAACCGCTTCTTGTCACGCATGAATTCACTAATACGCGGACAGGAAAAAGCGGGCGCCGAAGCGCCCCGCTGGCGACTCTTCTCCGTAGTCAGAAGGATTGGGGATCCCGCCCGGCTCGCTCTCGCGACCACGCGACAGGAGCCTTCGGAGGCCGCCGACACCTGGCGGATCTTCAAGCTGATAAGAAGCGCGCTGGAAATCTGGCCGGATCTTTACGCGGATGTGGCGCTGAGCGCCGTGGACGAGATCCCGATGGGGGCGCCGTTGACCGCTGCTGCCCGGGACGCTGTTGACTCCTACCTCGAGAACAAGCAGCTCGACGGCGTCTTTCTCGGCTATGGGACGGGCGCGAAGAACAGTCTCAGCGGGCTCTTTCTCGGCTGTCTCGAGTCCACTTTTACGGTCGATCTTGTTCCGCTTCAGGAAGGGCATGGCCGAACGTCGCTGACGTTGCAGTCGGACGCGCGTGGCTGGCTTTCCAGGAAACGCCACTTCCGCGGCCTGGCCGAACTGGCCGAGTGTGCTGGAAACGAGCGGGAAAGCTGGGCATGGAAGGCGTTACACTGTCGTCAGATCCAGGACGACGACGGTTTTCGGTATGCCGTTGGGCGGGCGGGGCTGCCCGAGCTGGAGAAGGACGAGTTCGGCCCGCGTTCCCATCATTCCGTTGAGAGCGCCTTGCTCGACAGGCTGCTCCGGAACGAGGTCGCCGCTCTCCTGCAGGTTCGCTCGTGGATCTATGATCACTACCGTGAGCTGGTGGAGAGCGAGCCGGACGGAAGTAACTGGCCCGAGATCGGAAAGCGGACGCTGGGTCCTCTGATAGGAAGCGTCGAGGACAACCATGAGCTCGCCGGTCGTCTGCCGAGGGAGTTCCTGGTGTCCAGTTCTGTCAAGCATCTCAACGAGGTTGCCAGCAGCGTCGCGCACGACGCGCTCACGGCTTCGAAGGGTTTTCGGAGGGCTGACGGCTACTTCCGCGAGATCGCTGAGGCCGCTGACCGTCGGGATCCTCGGCGGAAGCTGGGGCTCTCGCCGAATCCGGCGCGTTGGTCGTCGCTCCCTTCGGGACGGCTGCTCGTGGTTCAGTGCGTGGGCGGGCAGGATCTCCGTCCACAGCTCACGGCCATTCTCGACCATGACTTCCAGAACATCCGGATCGACGAGGAAGTCGAGGAAGTCAACTGGAAGATCGATATCTTGATGATCGCGTCTGTCAGTACCGCTGACAAGGCACAAAGGGAGATCGAAGCGCTCTGGGCGGCGCTCGAACGGCGGTGGAGCCAGGCGGCGCAGCCCGAAGGGCACGACGGCGGGGAGGTGTACGACGGCAGGCTGGCCCGGCTGCGCTACCCGATAGGGATCACCTTGAAGCCGGCGCCACCGTCAGAATCCGGCCAGGTGAACAGAGAGAACAACATCGAGATGATGCGTGCGGAGATTGTCGATTCCATCAGGGTTCTTGACGCGACATTCGCGCTGCGCGATGCCGAGGCCGTTGTCTTCCTGGGCGGCCCGGCGACCCACGGTATGAACCTCGCGGCTGCGTTGGCCGCACTCGACTGGGCTGTGAAGGAGGGATGCCCGGCATACGTCGGCTCCATCGACGAGATCCGGCACACCGGCCCGGCCGGTCCGCCTCATAGCACGGTGAGTGTCTCGGACCGACATGTACTGGCATTACCGACTTACGACGGTCTGTTGAAGAATGTTGCCGCCCGGCAGGTCGAATCCCTGGAGTTTGTCGCGGCTGCGGCGACGCTGCGTCGGGGCGGGCGGGAGCTTCGTGATATCGCGGGCAGAGTCGACGATCTGCGCAGGGACGCGTTCGACTGGGATTCGGCTCGTGCTGCTCTGATTCCGGAGGTAGAGAAGCGGCGGGAGGAGGCCGCGCGCCGGTTGGAGTTGGTCCGAGCGCTGGGGAAAAACGACGGCTGGGGCTCGGTCTGTCTCGCGACCGCGATCTGTGAGCACGTGTTGAAGGAAGAGAAGAAAGGAAATAAGGGGCCCTGGGAGGAGGGGCCCCTGAAGAATCTTTCCCGGATTCGTAACAACAGCCCGACCACCCACAATAATGATCATGCCTCGTTGGCAAAGGCGCTGAGTGAGAAGCTGGGAACTCCGGTAAGTCAGGAGGATGCCCTCGACGTTCTCGATCTTTTTCTGGAGAAGGTCCAGAAGCAGTTGCTCGAAGGTATTATGATCGAGGTGGACATCGCTGAATACCGGAGCCGGTACGAGGACATCCTCGACGATCTCCGTAGTGCTCGTTCCGGGGTGACCGGGTAGAGATTTCTCCTGGTGGTTGTGCTCCGCGGGGCACAGCCACCAGGAGGGCCGGGTCGGGGTGAGGTTACTGTTCGTGTAGTTCGTGGAGCGGGGTCACGTTCGTGGTGAGTAGAGGCAGCGTGTAGCCGTACCTCATCGTCGGCTTTTTCGGATTCTGTGCACTGACCTTCTCGTTGAGCTGGAACCAGGCGACGATCTCCGAGATGTCGTCACCTTGGCGCGGTTTTGTCGAGCCCCGTGGATAGCCGACGCGGACGCCGTCGCCGTAGCCGGTGGCGGCCCGGCGCAGCGCGGCGATGTGGGCGGCTTTGTCGAAACTGCCACCCGTCGCTTCGGTGGTCGCCGTCCGGAAGGACTCGAGCAGTGTTTTCGCGATCTCGTCGAACCGCTCCGCACCGCCGTCCACGGAATCCTGGTCGATGGCGCCGAGGCAGCCGGACAGATCCCGGTAGGCGGCGGCCACCGTCTCGCCCCGGACGAGAGAACTGTCTTCCGGCAGCAGTTCAAGGGTGACCGAGCCCAGCCCGAGCGGCCGGCCGCGCCCGAGCCGGAACACGCCGAAATCGGCTGCCTTCGCCGACGGCTCCAGTTCTCTGGGGACGGCGAGTTCGCGAGGGTCGAGCAGCCACAGCAGCGCGCCGAGTTCCGCGTCGGTCATGTTCGTGACGTCGATGTCGAAGGTGAACGTGCTGTCGGCCCTGACCCAGGCCAGCACGGAGGCGTTCCGTTTTGTCCGTGGCTTCACCGGCTGTCCGTCCTGAGCCTGGCCCCGGCTCTGGGAGCCCTGTTGTTGCTGGCCGACGATCCGGACGGTGACCTTGTCCCGAACGTAGTCGTCGGGCCTGTCCTCAAGGTCGCGGTGGCGGGGGAAGACCTTGAAACCGCGCAGGCCCGCCTCCGGGCCGTACATTTCCGCCTTCAGCATTCTCTCGCCCACCGGTGTCCCGGCGGGGTCGGCCGCGCTGTAGAAACGGGCCTGGCTCGGCTTGGGCGCGCCCAGTTCGATCAGCGGGAGGCCGACATTGCCGAGCAGCTTTTTCTTATGGAAGTTGGTGATCTCCACCTTCTCGGGCAGGACCGGGGAGATCACGACATGTCCGCGATAGGCGGTCGCGCGTTCGTCGCGCTCGTCGGCACGCTGCTCGACCGTGCCGAAAACCCGGTCCGCCGCGGAGAATTTGTCAAAAGCCGTGGGAGGCTGGCGACGCGCCGCCGCAAGCAGCTCCGCCGGAGGTCTGGAGAACGGCCGGCGCCCGACCATGACAGGCAGCAGCCGTTCCAGCCGCTGGCCGTCATGGGAGAACACGCCGTACAGCAGATCCCCCGCTTCCAAAGGCCGCTGTCGCTCGGTTCTGCCCGCTGAGCTCTTCTTCCGGATGCTTTTCCTGACTCGCTCTTCCTTGGTTTTCCTTGCCCATTCGACGACCGGCAGGGACGCTGTCCTCTCTTTTCCCGGCCGGACACTCGGTGGCGCTCCGTCGAGTTCACGGACATAGCTGTCGAGCACCTCCCGGTAGGCGGCCGCGACGGTGTCGGTAAGCCGGACGGGTTTCGGTGGCAACAGGTTGTCCGGATCCGTGAAGAAGATTCGCTCATGTTTTTTCGAGGGGAAGTTCTTCGCATCGTGATTCTGGTTCGTGCGGCAGACCCAGCCGTCCACCGTAATAGTTTCGGGGTATCTGTCGGCAACGCTGCCGATCGGGCGGATATCACCTCCTTTCGCCCCGATCCCGGTGACCAGCCAGTATGAGTAGATATTGTTTCGCACGCTGGTCAGCTCGACGCTGACCTCGTCTTTGTGGGCGAAACGCCGGGCGGCGGCAAGGCCGTCTCCGGTGCGGAGGCCAGCCGGTTCCCAGATGAAATTCTTGATAGCGCTGTCGTCGGGGAGCAGTGCGGCCGGCATGTAGTCGTCGACCCGTCCGAATTCTCTCCGGGTGCCCAGCAGGGGCCTGGCGTGCAGTTCGCCGTCGATCTCCTCGATGCGTACCGGGGTCAGCTCGAGGGCCTCGTACGGCTGGGAACGGAATGCCAGCGGCAGATCGTGCCGGGCCGCGACCCCGAAGCGGGAGAGGGTGGCGATCTCGTAGGCGGAGCGGAGCATTCCCTTGACCGACGTCACCGGAATCTCGACGTCGTTGCCCTCCGTGGCGCCTTTCGCCTGCCCGGACCGGGAGCGGAGCCGGAGGAAGGTGTGGCCGGCCTCGGTCTCGTAGCCCTCGTGGTCCGTGGTGTCCTTTTCCGCCTTCGAGGCGGTCTCGCCGACGATCAGTGGAGTGCGGGCGGTCAGCCGTACCCGCAGGCGCCCGTTCCACAGCTCCGGCCGCAGCCGGTCGTGGCCGGCCGGGGCGCCGTCCGCGAACGGGGGTCCGGCCGGCCGGGGCGGCAGCGGCGCGAAGTTGTAGGCGTGGTGAAACGGTTTCCCCTCGGAGATCCCGGAGTTGTTCGCCCGAGCTCCGTTTCTTGTCCCCGCGTTTCCACGGGTCCTGTCGTTCCCGCTGCTCGTGGTGTAGGTACCGCGGCTGTTGTCGCGGGGCGCTCTGCTCACGGCTCAGGCCTCCTGGGCGGGGAATGATGCTGGGACCGCGGCGCCGCACAGCAGTTCGTCCGCGGGGACGATGTTGCCGTAGCGTGGCTCGGCCACGAAAACCTCGAAGCTGGGCAGGGCCGCTCTGGCACGTTCGGTGAAACCCGTCACCGGCGCGACGAACGGGCTCACCCTGTCCTGCTGGAAGCGGGCCCAGCCGAGACCGGCCGGCAGCGCCGTGGATTCGGTGAGCGGGCGGGCCGAGCCCCACAGCAGGTAGCTGTTCTCCCGAACCCAGCACGCCGTCGTGTCCGTCGTGTCCGCCGTGTCCGTCGTGTCCGCTGGCTGTTGTTCCCGCCGCGCGTCCTCCGGCGGCGCCGTCCGGGAGCCGTCGGAGGAGGGGGAAGCGGATACAGGAGGATCGGAAGCGGCGGGATCGGTGAGTATGACCAGGACGGCGTGCTCCGCCCCGGCTACCCATCGCCACTCGGCCGCGAGCACATCCGGCCCGTTGCCGAACAGGCGTGCCTCGAAGATCTTCCCAAGGGCCTCCGCAGGCAGCGCTTCGCCGTGTTCGTCCACCAGCTGCCAGTCGGTGCCGAGTTCGGCGAAGCGGGGGCCGCCGGTGCCGTAGAGCAGGGCGTACAGCAGCGGCGGCACGGGCTCGATGTCCCGGAGCGCGGCCAGCGCGTCGGAGAGCCCGCCGCCAGGCAGTCGCCGCTCGCCCAGCAGTGCCTTGCGGAGCGTCATGCTTCCCCCTCGCCGTTGTTCACGGCGTCGCCGTCACCTGCGGCGCTGCCGTCCGGGTTGTTGCCGGGTGTGCCGGGCGGGCCGATCCAGCGGATCCAGTCACCGTCGGCCGGCAGCAGCTTGCGCGCTTCGGCGAGGACGGCCGCGACGACCGCCGCCGGGCCCGCTTTCCCTTCCGTCGCGGACCAGCCGGCCGGCCATGGACGCCCGTCCGTGCCCGCCGCGCGGGCGGGGCCGCGGGCCTGTGCGTCGATCTTCGTCACGGTGAGCGCTCCCAGGCCCCGGGTGCCCCGGCTGCCCAGGGGCAGCGTCCCGGCGGCGAGCTCGGCGAGGACCAGGTACAGCAGGATGAGCGCGGCGTTCGCCCGCCCCGCCCGCTCCTCCGGTTCCGTTGGCTTCCCGGGATTCGGCCAGCCGGTGGTCAGCCGGTCGAGGTCGATCTCGATGGTGATCGGCTCCCAGCCCTGTTTCTTCTTGTTGTTCGCCTCCGGTTGTTGCACGGGAAGGATCGTGAACAGCCGTTCGTCCGCCGGGGCCGAGGTCCAGCGGTCCAGCGCCACCTGGGTCGAGAGCGTCCCGAGCCGGCCCGCCGCGGACGCGAAGGCCGGACCGCCCGCCGCCGGGGCCGCGCCGCCGGCGCCTGTCACGGCGCCGCTGCCTGCTGGGGCAGCACCGACCGTCGCCGAGGCACTGTCGCCTGCCGAAGGGGAGCCGTCCGCTGTGGAGGACGTGCGCAGGGCGTCGGCTTCCAGCCGGCTCAGCCCGGTGGCCAGGTGGACGTCGGAGATCCGTAACGGCGACTTCCAGTCGGCGGAGCCGAACAGCAGCCGCACCAGCTCGGGGTCGTCCGCCCGGTCGAGGACGAAGTCCCGTTGCCCGAAAGGCCGCTCGCCGTCCGCGCCGGGCTGCCCATCACCGATGATCGTCCGTGCGATGCGAGTGGCCCGGGTCCGGAACGCGCCTTTGATCTCCGAGGCTGGCAGGACGGGCTTCCAGACGAAGCTGTCGGCCGGAATGTCGTTGCTGTCGGTAGCGGTATTCCCGGTGGTGGCACGCCGCGCCATGCCCGGCCGTGCCCGGCTGCCTGTCGCTTCCGGCGCGCCCGCCGTTCCAGGCGCGCTGGTATCCACCCGGCGCGCCAGGACGGGGACCGTCACCTGGCGTTCCTGATCGTCGCCCTGAGGGATATGGCCGACGGTCCGGCCCGCCGCGACCAGCAGGGCGAGCCTGGGATGCCAGTCGACGGTGACTGTCAGTACGGAGGAGCTGGCGGGGATCTCCAGCGGCAGCTCGACGGACGTGAATCCAGGGCTGTTCCTGTCTCGGGTGTCCACGCCCAGCCAGGCCTGCAGGCCACGCAGGGTGGCGACGTCCATCCGCCGCAGGCTGGCCTCCGTGGCTCTGACGGACCCGAGGCCGCGGCTGGACGCGGCGCCCAACAGGATCGCTCCCCTGGTGAGCGCGGTAGCCAGCGAGGCGAGCATCGTCTTGAGTGTCAGATCGCCACCGTCGTCACCCGTACCGTCACCCGTACCGTCACCCGTGCCGTCACCTGGGCCATCAGTTCGGCCGTCACCTGGGGTGTTGCCGGCGCCGTCGCCCCGGGGCCGGTCCGGCCTGGCGCGCGCGTCCGTGGTCAGGCAGAGGGTGATCCTGGTGCCGGCGGGCAGGACCTCGCGGTCGTACTTGATACCGTGCGCGGCGGTCCCGGTCACGCGGTCGATGCCGACCCCGTCCCGGGTCTCGCTGTCGCCCTGGACGCCGGTTTTCGGGTCGGCGGGCGTGAGACCGGGCAGCGGGGCGTCGGCGACGACGATGCGGCTCGCGCCGTCGATCGACCCCCAGTGCCGCCGGACGGCCTCCGGCGTCCACGTCCGTTCGCACCAGGCGCGCAGGGCGCCTGCGATCGACGTGCCCGGAATGTAGTACTGACCGGCGCCGTTGACCGCCAGGGTCAGATGCGAACGCTGTCCCTTGCCGTCGCCCGCCGTGTCCGGGCCGGGTACGGCATCCGAGCCCGGCCCGGCGAGCGGATCGGTCAGGCCGGCCCCGCCGACGTGCAACGGGGCCTGGGTGACCAGCGTCGCGGCCAGCCGGTACCGGATGCGCGGGCGGAAGGCCGGCGGCTTCTCCCCGCCAGCGGAATAGGCCCACAGGGGGTCGTCCCAGATGCCGGACGTGCCCGTGCCGCCCGCGCTGTTCGTGCTGTCTGCCGCTGTGGTCATGCCGGGTTCTCCGTCCTCCGGCGGGCCGCTGCCGCGGCCGGTTCCGCTGTCGGTTCCGTCGTCACTGCCGTTGTCACTGCCGCCGTGGCTTGCGCCTCCAGGAGCTCGATCCGCTCGGCGACCAGCTCGGGGTCGTTGAAGCTGACCTGGCCGAACCCCTCGGCCGTGCGGCC
>NZ_CEVIVD010000125.1:5255-5712 GCF_982290655.1 Protofrankia sp. CiP1_Cm_nod3 | reverse complement strand
GCCGATCCCGGTGATCTCAAGCCGGGCGAGGACGTCCGCGCCGGAGCCGTCCCAGCCAAGCCGCAGGCAGGTACCGGCGGCGAGCGCGACCAGCGTCGGCCGGGGCAGGCCGGACGGGCGGTGCCAGGAGCTGATCCGTCGGGTCCGGGCCGAGGCAGGCACCGGCCCGCGGCTGCCCGGATCAACCGGGACGAGGTTGTCGACACCGACACCGAGCCGTTGCAGCAGCCGGACGAGGTCGGTGACGTCCGCGGACATCCGCAGCCGGGAGTCCCGGACGATTGTGTCCGAGCGCAGCCACACGAACAGCTCGCCCTTCGAGACATCCGGGGTACCGCCCGTCCCGCTCGCCGGGGCACCGCCCGTCCCGCTCGCCGGGGCACCACTCGTGCCGCCCGAGACGCCACCCGTGCCGCCCGAGACGCCGCCTGCGCCGCTATAGGCGCTGAACGTGTCC
>NZ_CEVIVD010000125.1:2485-5055 GCF_982290655.1 Protofrankia sp. CiP1_Cm_nod3 | reverse complement strand
CTCTGGACGCCATCCGTACCGATGGGGACGCTATCTGTCCCTGCCTGGGCACCATTTGTGCTGACCGGGACGATGCTGTCGCGTGGGGGGCGGTGCCGCACGCCGGAGACCTCCACCCGCACCCGGCCGTACTCCGACTTGGATTTCCCCCCGAGCCGGACGTCCTCGCTGGCCAGGCACGCGCGCGGCCAGTCGGGGCCGGCCGTGGCCAGCGCGTCGTGCAGACGCTGGCTCACCCGCACGTGGGCGCGCAGCCGGGTGTCGGTATGGATGTCGTCGGATCCGGATGTGCGCGGCGGGATCACCTGGACGGTGTAGAGGCCGGAGTCCTCGGTCGGTCGCTGGCTGTACTCCTCCACCTGGTTGTGCATGGCGACCGCGAGCACCGGCTGGTGGAAGAGCAGGCGTGTGGCGCTGGGAGCGTGCTTGTCGGCACCGGCCGATCCACCAGCGTCGACCGGCCCGGTGCCACCGGTCGGCCCGGCGGCTCCGGCAGCGTCGACGGGCGCGACGTAGCCGGTGCGCATCGGCTTGTACTGGGCCTTCGGCTGGCCGGCGCGTA
Organism: Protofrankia sp. CiP1_Cm_nod3; assembly: GCF_982290655.1. NCBI lineage: Bacteria > Bacillati > Actinomycetota > Actinomycetes > Frankiales > Frankiaceae > Protofrankia > Protofrankia sp. CiP1_Cm_nod3. The sequence continues at coordinate 4,493 of NZ_CEVIVD010000125.1, read as the reverse complement.
GCCGGTTGAGCACATTCCGGGGGTCTCCGTCTTTGGCGTCTTTGGCTCCCTGGGCCTCCTTGGATCCCTGGACGCCGTTGGCGCCACCGGCGCCGGAGTGGTGTGAGCTGTCGGAGCCGGAGGTGTCAGCCCGATCCTTCGCCCGCTGGAACGCCAGTGGGACCGGGTCGGAGCGCTTCCCGGCGACTTCGGGCGTCGCCGCTGTGACGATCAGCTCGCCGGCGGTCACGGCGTCCGCCGCGGCCTGGGGAGCGAGCCTGCGCAGCGCGCCGTGGACCCAGGGCAGCAAGGTCGTCCCGGGCAGCTGGTCGGCGCCGGTGAGCATGTTCCCGCTCACCCCGGTGGACGCGAGCACCGGCTGGTCCACGGTGATCGTCAGATCCACCTCGAACCAGCGCTCCGCCGCAGCCCGGGCGACCACAGCCGGTGCGTGACCCTGAACGACCACCGGCTCTGCCGGTGCCGGTACCTGGCCGCGGAAGTCCGTGACCGCCCGGAAGGCGTTGTCGAGAAGCCGGAGGCGGGCGCTGTCCGCCTTCTTCCGTGCGATGTCGGCCTGGTCGGCGTCGGCCAGGCCGACGGATTCGGACTTCGAGACCAGCACCCGTGCGGCACCGGCGCCGCGGCGCCGGTCTCCGCCGACCGCGTCGATGAGCGACGCCCCGATCAGCAGCAGCGTCGCGGCCGCGCGCCGCTGCTCCCGTGTCCAGGAGTCCGCGTCGACCAGCCGCGCGGTGGCGAACAGGGTCGCCGGTTTGGCCATCTCGACGAAGCGCAGCATGTCGTCGTGGGCCCGGCCGGTCCGGTGGTCGATCGCCACCCCCGGCTTGATCAGCGTCCACCGGTCGCCGCGGTCGCCGAGCGTGGGGATCGCGGGCCGGTCTGTCCGCGGCTTCGCCTTGGGCGGCAGGTGGGCGGAGCCGACGGTGAACAGCGGCGCCGTCCCGGCATGGCCGAACAGCGCGCGCGTCCACGCCCACCAGGGCCGGTTGGCCTCGCCATGGCGGGCCGCCTCGGCGTCCAGCGCGATGCTCGCCTGTGCGCAGGCGTCGCGCCACAGGCCGGTCAGCGTCGTGCCCGGCAGGTACGGCCGGCCATGGGCGTCCCGCCGGATGGTGGCGTCGATGCCGCCCGGCAGCCCGTAGCCGCTCCCGACGTGCCAGTCGCCCGTGATGTCGACGATCACGGTCAGCGGGTCCGGCACCGCGCCGTTTTCGAGGTCCAGGTCAGGCATTGGCATTCTCCGAACGGTTCTTCTCCAGCAGGGACGCGGGCAGCACGTCGACCAGCTCGAGGGCGTCCAGCAGGCCGGTGACCCGGACGGTTTTCGTGGTCGCGGCGGCTTCCGCCCCACCGCTGCCTTCGGCCCTGTCGGTGCCTTCCGCACTGTCAGTGCCTTCGGCGTCCGGCGGGCTCTGCTCCGGATGATCGACAGCAGTCGGCCAGAACAACGACGAGTTGCCGCCACCGCCGAGCGTCGCGCGTTCGGCCGCTGGCAGCGGAGAGGAGATCTTCGCCCACAGCTTCTCGGCCTCGTTCGGCGCGGTGAGCTGTCCGCGTAGGGCGATCACGTGCGACCGGGAGATGAGACGAGCACCGGTCTGGTCCTTACGGGTCAACTCGGCGGCACGGCGCAGGACACGCTCCCAGTGGCGGTCGGGGTCGTCCTGTTCGCTGCCGCTGACCATCGCCGGCCGGCAGGTCAGCCGGGTCTTCGTCGTCGTGGTCGGCGGCAGGTCCAGCCGGGCCCTGATGTGATCGAGGTCGGGGACGTTCGTCTCGTACAGGATGTGCCAGTCGACGTAGGAGCGGTCCCGGCCGCGCTCCTTCGCCGACGAGCAGAGCTGCTCGGCGAGCCGGTACGCCTGGCTGAACGGGAACTGCCACTTCACCAGCGCGACCCCGGCCGCCGCGGTCAGCCCGACGCCATGACCGGCATCATGATCAGTGTCACCGTCGGTGTCGTGACCGGCATCGCGGCCAGCGCCACGGGCGGTGCCGTGACCGG
>NZ_CEVIVD010000125.1:0-1942 GCF_982290655.1 Protofrankia sp. CiP1_Cm_nod3 | reverse complement strand
GGTGTCCTCGGTGTCCGCTGTCGTCGCTGTACTCGCGCCCTTCCCGGCCTGGGGCCCCTCCTGCGCCCTGAACTGTTCTTCGTCCTGGAACTGGCTGAGCACCTCTTTGGCCGCCTCCACGTAGGCGTTCTTCGTGACCTCGTCCAGGGCCGCGCTCACCTCCCCGTAGGCGGCAAGCGTGCGGGTGCCGTGGATATCCTGATCACGCAGCCAGGACGCCACCTTCCCGAACACATTCGGCTGGTAGGTGGGGGCCAACACGTCGTTGAGGTTCTGGAAGATGCGCCCCATGCCGTTGACGTCGGCGTGCACCACACCGACCCAGCTCGTCTCCCCGGCGCGCCCGGCACCGTCTCGGCCGGGCTGAGCGTTCAGCGGGCCGGAACGGGCGTTCGTGCGCTCCGTCGCATCCCGTCCGCCGGCTCGTCGCTTCTGTTCCGCGTTCGCGACCGGGACGCCCGCGAGCGCCGCCTCCAGCTTGGTCAGATCCGGGTACAGCAGCTCGGTCGGATCCGGGTACAGGCGTTCGCTGTCTGTCTCCCCGATGCCTCCGTCCCGAAGCACCTGAAGCATCCGGGTGCGGGCTGGCTTCGCGTAGGTGCGCTTGACCCGGGAGGCCAGCGACAGCTCCTGTTCCCGCGCGTCGTGCCGTGCCTCTTCCTCGGGTTTCTCGGATGTCTCAGAGTCGTGTCCCCTCGCCGGGGGCAGAGGCACGGTGGCTGGTAACCCGCTGTAACGACAGATCGCGGCGAACGGTATCTGCGGGAAGCGCGTCGCGACCGCGGGCCGGGTCGCCGTGTAGCCACCGAGGGCCGCGTGGACGCGGCGCAGCAGCTCCTGCTGTTTCGCATCGTCGTCGAGGTCACCGCGGCTGACGGAGACGAACGCCCCGTCGACGGCCAGGCCGGGCGCTCGCAGTGCCGCCCGCAGGGTCACCTCGGTGATCAGCCCGCGGGCGGTGTGCTCGCTCGCGTCGTCGTCGGCCTCGGTCACCAGCAGGACGACCTTGCCGGACGCCGCCATCACCTCGAGAATCGGCTCCGCCGTCGTCGAGACCGCCTGCTTCTCCGCCTGGCCGATCGTCTCGATCGCTTTTTTCGCCCAGCGTCTGATCATTGTTGTCAGTTCGGACGCGCCGATGTTCTCGCGTTGCTTGTTCGTGCCAAAGATGAACGGCTGGTTCCCGGACGTCTCGATCAGCACAAGGTGCACCTGCGTTCCCCGTTCGTTCGACCCCACCTGTTCCGCACCGCTGGGGACCGGGCGCATGCCACCGTGGCGTCGCTGCCCGGTCCCCAGCGGTGCGGAGCAGGCGAATGTATCGGCTGCGTGACGGTTCCTCGCCACCGGGCCGCCCCTGGCCACCCCGGTAGGCGGCCAGCCGGTTCCGTCAGCGAGATATCCGTCCCCACACATGTGCCTGACGGACGACGGGTGAAGGACGACAGACGACCCTGGTCCTGTGCCGACCTTCCGGCGGTATGGAGGCGGGCCGGCACGGGGGAGAAGGCTACGCAGGGGAGGGGCCGGCGCAGGAGAAGGGCCGGCGCAGGAGAAGGGCCGGCAGGGTAAGGAGAACAGCGCGAGGAGGCCACGCGGGCCGGCACATGACTGGCGGGGCCGCGGCACCCGGCTCCGTGACGCCCGCCGGCCGTGACCGGCAGGCGGCTTACAGGGGCGACAGACGCCGGCTCCCGGCGGCGTCCGCTGTCCGCGGGGGCCTTTCCGGCCGGACGCGTAGGTGGTTCCGGTCGCTGGCGCGACGGTTTCTACCTACGGCTTCCCCGTCCGTAGGTAGAAACCGTTGTGCTGGTGGCGGTTTCCACCTACAGGTCAAGGCGGGTTGTAGGGGAGCGGCAGGAGCGTGGGGCAGTGGGCTTCTGGATTGTGTGAGGCGGCCGGCTCATGGGGCGGTGGGGGATCGTGAGGGCCGGATCACGGG
>NZ_CEVIVD010000124.1:10210-13762 GCF_982290655.1 Protofrankia sp. CiP1_Cm_nod3 | reverse complement strand
CTCCAGTGGGTAGGGGTGTGGGGAGGGTGCCCGGTGGGTTCGGATCAGATGTTGCCACAGGAAAGATCCAGATACCGATAGATGTGCGGCCGGGAGAGGAGGGCCTGGCGCTGGGGGGTAGGCGGCTCTCCTTTGAGCGTGCTGCTGAGCGTGAGCGTGCTGCGCTGAACGCTGTGAAGACACTGCGGCAGATCTTGGAAACGAGGGGTGTGTCACCGCGCTTCCAGGAGGGTCTTGCCGATGGTGGCTCGGGACTGGATGGCTGTGTGTGCGTCGGCTGCGCGTTCCAGGGGGAAGCGTTGGCCGATCACTGGGCGTAGGCGACCGGCCGCCGCCTCCGCCAGTGCGGTTTCGACGAACTCGCGTAGCTCCTCCGGCGTCGGCCGTGGGCGTATCAGCGTCACCGCGCGATCCGCGGCGGTCTCGTCGGAGATGTCCGTCCAGGCGCCGCTCGCGAGACCGAAAACGACCATTCGGCCGCCGCGGTCGAGCAGGTCGAACGACGATCGGCCGATGGTGCCGCCGACTCCGTCGAAGACGACGTCCACCCCGCCGACGGCCTCTCGGACGCGCTCGGTCCACCCGGGCTCCCGGTAGTCGACCGTCACCTCGGCGCCCAGCTCACGGGCCAGTTCGATTTTGCGCCTCCCGCCGGCTGCCGCGACGACTCGGGCGCCGGCCGCCCGTGCGAGCTGAACGAGCAACGTGCCGACGCCGCCGGCCGCCGCCTCGACCAGAACCCGTTCCCCGCCGCGCAGCCCGGCCGCGCGGATCAGCATCACCGCCGTGCGCCCGTCGGCCATCAGCGCCACCGCACTGTCAAGACCGAGACTGTCGGGAACCTCGACGAGGCCGCCGGCATCCACCACCGCGCGTTCGGCATAACCACCGGAACCGCCGGTGGCGCTGACCACCCGCCTGCCGACCAGGGCCTTGTCGACGTCCGCGCCGACCGCCGTGACCACACCACCCACGCCGTTACCCGGGATCATCGGCAGCTTCACCTGGCCCGGGTACGGTCCGGCGCCGGTGGCCCGGAACTGGGTCTCCACGAAAGTGATGCTGGCGAACGCCACCTCGATCAGTGCCTGCCCGGGCCCGGCCACCAGGTCCGGCGCGTCGCCCGCGACCAGCACCTCCGGCCCGCCGAACCCCTTCAACCACACCGCGCGCACAGGACTCCTCCCGATCAGCTCACGTTCCCGGAGCACACATCCCCCGCGGCCAAGCTCACAACCTCACCCTTGGTTCAAGTCAAGCGCCGTTTCCGCACTCTGGAACGCAGGCCCGACGACCTCGACCTATAGATGCCATCAATGAGAAAGCTAAATTGACTACTTATCGCATCAAGACAGCTACTTCTCGGCGTATGCTTTACAGCAAATACGCTGTCCCGACGTCCGGAGGAGTGGCAGCATGACCAGGGTGATGGTGAAAGATGATCCGTCGACGTCCCCACCGGCCGAGTTCTCCGGGAACGGAGCTCCCCCGGACGAGGAGGCATGGGCGCGGTCCCGGTTCGTCGGTCTTCCGCACGAACCACTCGCCGATGCCGACCTGCGGCGCTGGCCGTTCGGCATCGGCGCGGTCGAGACCCGCGACGGGATTACCTTCTTCCGCTCCCGTCACCCGGACGGCTTCACCGCGGACGATCTGCGCCGGACGCCCGAGGACGGCAGGCGGTACGAGCTGCTTGACGGGACGATCGCGGTGAGCCCGTCCCCCGGCTTCACCCACCAGCTCGTGGTGGCGCACCTGCTGGCCATTCTCGTCGGCGCCCAGACCGGTACCGCGCGGACGCTTCCTGCCCCTTTCGACGTCGCTCTGCCGCGTGGGCGTGTCCTCCAGCCCGACATCGTCGTCATGCCGCACGCCCAGGCCGAAATCCCGGTCCTCGTGGTCGAGGTCCTGTCCCGATATGGACGTAGGTACGACCGGAAGGAAAAGTTCGACGAGTACGAGGGATCCGGCATCCCGTCATACTGGATTATCGATCCGGATATCCCGGAGATCGCCGTCTTCGAGCTGACGGCAGGCCGGTACGAGCGGGTCACGCGGGTCGAGGGCTCGGCGACGTGCAAGGTGGAGAGGCCGTTTCCGGTCAGCTTCTCCCCCGCTGCCCTGCTGGCCTGACGGAAAAACGAAACCGCGGAACCGCCGGTAGCGAAGCAGACGCTTCCGACGGTTCCGCCTGCGGGCACCGTGTTCCCTGAGGGCAGCATGTTCATCGCCCGGCATGACCGAAGATCCATCGCCTGGCACGGCCGGAGCCGTGGGTCAGACGTTGAAGCCGAGGGCGCGGAGCTGGTCGCGGCCGTCGTCGGTGATCTTGTCGGGGCCCCAGGGGGGCATCCAGACCCAGTTGATGGTCACGTCGTTGACCAGGGCGTCCGGGCCGTCGGTGAGGGCGGAGCGGGTCTGGTCCTCGATCACGTCCGTCAGCGGGCAGGCCGCCGAGGTCAGCGTCATGTCCAGGGTCACGGTGTTGTCGTCGTGGATGTTGATCCCGTAGACCAGGCCCAGGTCGACGACGTTGATGCCGAGCTCGGGGTCGACGACGTCGCGCATGGCCTCCTCGACGTCCTCGAGAGCGGCCTTGTCGACGGCGGCGCCAACGGCCACCCCGCCGACGACCGTCCCACCAGCAGCCGGTCCACCAGCAGCCGGTCCGGTGGCAGAGGTCGTCTCACCAGCGGCCGGTCCGGTGGTGGTGGCTGCCTCGCTGGGGGCTGTCGCGCCGGCGGTGGCCGGGCCGCCGGCGGCAGCGGTGGCCTGCGCCGCCGCCGGGTCGGTGTCGGGCGTCTGCTGGTCGGCCAGCGTGGTGGTCTCGCTCATCGGTCCGCCTCCTGTTCCGGGATGCCGCCCACGGCCTGCACGGTCGCGTCCTTCCAGGCCATCCATGAAAGCAGTGCGCACTTGACCCTGGCCGGATACTTCGACACGCCCGCGAAGGCTACCGCGTCCTCCAGCACGTCCTCGTCCGGCTCCAGGGTGCCGCGGGACTGCATCAGCGCCAGGAACTCCCGTTCCAGTCCGAGCGCGTCGGCCACGGACCTGCCGATCACAAGGTCGGTCATGACGCTCGCGGACGCCTGGCTGATCGAGCAGCCCTCGCTCTCGTAGGAGACATCCGTCACCACACCGTCGGCGACCCTGACCCGTAGGGTCACCTCGTCGCCGCAGGTCGGGTTGACGTGGTGGACCTCGGCGTCGAACGGTTCGCGCAGCCCGCGGTGGTGCGGGTTGCGGTAGTGGTCCAGGATGATCTCCTGGTACATGGAGTCCAGTTTCACGTCCCGAAGAACCTCCGGACATGCCCCAGACCTTCCACCAGCGCGTCGACCTCACTGCGGGTCGAGTACAGGTGGAAGGACGCCCGGGTCGTGGCCGGCACGCCGAAGCGCAGGCAGACCGGGCGGGCACAGTGCTGTCCAACACGAACGGCGACGCCGAGTTCGTCGAGCAGCTGGCCGACGTCGTGCGGGTGCAGCGCCCGGCCGTCGGAGCCGGTCAGGACGAACGAGACGGCGCCGCCGCGGTCGACCGCGTCCG
>NZ_CEVIVD010000124.1:0-10185 GCF_982290655.1 Protofrankia sp. CiP1_Cm_nod3 | reverse complement strand
CCGGCCCGATGATCCGCAGCCCGGGTACGGCGGTCAGCTGTTCGAGGGCGTAGGCGGTGACGTCGTGCTCGTGCGCGGCGATGGCGTCCATGCCGAGATCCGTCAGGTAGTCGACGGCGGCGCCGAGACCGACCGCCTGGGCGATCATTGGCGTGCCGGCCTCGAACCGGTGCGGCGGGTCGGCGTAGGTCGACGACTCCATCGTCACCAGCTCGATCATCTCGCCGCCGCCGAGGAACGGCGGCATGACCTCCAGCAGCTCGCTGCGGCCCCACAGCACGCCGATACCGGTCGGCCCGCACATCTTGTGGCCGGTGAAGGCGAGGAAGTCCACCCCCAGCGCGGTCACGTCGATCGGCATGTGCGGCACGGACTGGGAGCCGTCGAGCACGACGAGCGCGCCGACCTCGCGGGCCCGGGCGACCAGCGTCGCGACCGGGTTGACCGTGCCGAGAATGTTCGACTGGTGCACGAACGAGACCAGCTTCGTCCGCTCGTTGATCACCTGGTCGAGGGTGGAGAGGTCGAGGCGGCCGTCGTCGGTGATGCCGATCCAGCGCAGTGTCGCCCCGGTCCGCCGGCACAGCATCTGCCACGGCACCAGGTTGGAGTGGTGCTCCATCTCGGTGATGACGACCTCGTCGCCGGGCCCGAGCCGGAACCGCTCCGCCTCCGGGCCGGACACCGCCGCGTTGCTCATCGCGTAGGCGACGAGGTTCAGCGCCTCGGAGGAGTTCTTGGCGAAGACGATCTCGTCGCGCCGGGGGGCGCCGATAAACGCCGCGATCTTGTCCCGGGCGTTCTCGTACAGCGCGGTGGCCTCCTCGGCGAGCGTGTGGATGCCGCGGTGGACGTTGGCGTTGTGCAGCTCGTAGTAGTCCCGCTCGGCGTCGAGGACGCGGGTGGGCTTCTGCGAGCTCGCCGCGCTGTCGAGGTAGACCAGCGGCCGGTCGTCGTGGACCCGCCGCGCCAGGATCGGGAAGTCCTTGCGGACCCGCTCGACGTCGTAGCCGGACCTCGGCCCGCCCACCCCGGCGAGGATGGGCGAAGGCCTGCTGCCGGTCCTCGGGTCGGTTTCCGTATCGGTCATCGTCACGCCGCCGTCCCGGCCGGCTCGGTCGTCTTCACGTACCGGTCGTAGCCGGTGTCCTCCAGGACTGCGGCGAGCTCCGGGCCGCCGGAGTCGACGATGCGGCCGCCGGCCATCACGTGGACGAACTCCGGCTTCACGTACCGCAGGATGCGGGTGTAGTGGGTGATCAGCAGGATACCGGTCTGCCCCGCCGACCGGACAGACTCGATGCCGGCGGAGACGATCCGCAGCGCGTCCACGTCGAGGCCGGAGTCGGTCTCGTCCAGAATCGCGATCTTCGGCTTGAGCAGGGCCATCTGCAGGATCTCGTGGCGCTTCTTCTCACCGCCGGAGAAGCCCTCGTTGACGCTGCGCTCGGCGAACGCCGGGTCCATCTCCAGCGTCGCCATGGACTCGCGGACCTCCTTGACCCAGGTCCGCAGCTTGGGCGCCTCGCCGCGCACGGCCGTCACCGACGAGCGCAGGAAGTTCGACACCGACACCCCGGGCACCTCGACGGGGTACTGCATGGCCAGGAAGATCCCGGTACGGGCCCGCTCGTCGACGCTCTGCGCGAGGACGTCGACGCCGTCCAGCGTCACCGTCCCCTCGGTGATCGTGTACTTGGGGTGGCCCGCGATGGAATACGCCAGCGTCGACTTGCCGGAGCCGTTCGGCCCCATGATCGCATGGGTCTCGCCGCGGCGGATCGTCAGATCCACGCCGCGCAGGATCTCCCTCCCCTCGGCGGAGTCGGTCTCCACCGAGACGTGGAGGTTACGGATCTCAAGGGTCGACACTTTAGTTCAGTCTCCTCAAACCGCTATCTGTGACGCGCGCCGCGCACCGTGGCCCCGCGCCGCGGGAACCGCTCCGTGGGGCGCCTGCCCCACCGGGCCCGCGCGCTGCCCTGACATGCGCCGCGCGCCGTGCGCTATGACTCCCCGACGTCCACAAGAACGTCGTCACCATCGATCTTCACGGGATAGACGGGCACCGGCTCGGTCGCCGGCAGCCCCAGGGGCTCACCTGTGGTGAGGTCGAACTGCGAGCCGTGCAGCCAGCACTCGATCTTCGCGTCCTCGATCTCGCCCTGGGAGAGCATGACGTCGGCGTGCGAGCACTCGTCACGGATGGCGTAGACCTGCCCGCCCGACAGCGCCAGGCACACCGGCTCGCCGTCGACCTCCACCCCGAGCGGGAGGTCCTCGCTCAGGTCGGACAGGGCACACACCCGCTGGAAACCGCCCACTACACGACCCCGCCAAGCTCGGCCTCGACCGCCGCGGTGATCCGCTCCCGCAGCGAGCCGATCTCGATCCGGTCGACGATCTCGGCGAAGAAGCCCCGGACGACCAGGCGCCGCGCCTCGTCCGCCGGGATGCCCCGCGCCATCAGGTAGAACAGCGCCTCGTCGTCGAACCGCCCGGTCGCGCTGGCATGGCCGGCGCCGGTGACCTCCCCGGTGGAGATCTCCAGGTTCGGCACCGAGTCCGCCCGGGCACCGTCGGTGAGGACGAGGTTGCGGTTGAGCTCGTAGGTGTCGGTACCCACGGCGTCCGCCCCGATCACGACGTCACCGATCCACACCGCGTGCGCGCCGTCGCCCTGCAGGGCGCCCTTGTAGGCCACCCGGCTGCGGCACGAGCGCGGGCCGTGGTCGACGAGCAGGCGGTGCTCCTGGTGCTGGCCGGCGTCGGTGAAGAACAGCCCGTAGAGCTCCGCGTCCCCACCGGGCCCGGCATAGGTGACCGTGGGTGACAGACGTACCAAATCACCACCAAGAGTGACGGTGAACGAGCGGAACCGCGCGTCCCGGCCGACCGTGGCGGCGTGCGCGGCCACGTGCACCGCGCCGGCGTCCCAGTCCTGCAACGACACCAGCGTCAGCGACGCGCTGTCACCGACCGACAGTTCGACGTTGCCGGCGTACGTGGCCGCCCCGGTGTGGTCGAGCACCACCGTGGCGGACGCGAACGCGCCGACCTCGACGACCAGATGCCCGTAGGCGACCCCGCCGCCACCGTGCAGCCGCACGACCACCGGCTCGGCCGGCGCGGCCTCGGCGGGAACAGTGATCACGACCGCGTGCTCGGCCCGGGTCATCGCGAACGCCGACACCCGGTCGACCGGGGTCAGCACCCGCCCGATACGCGCGTCGTCGAGGCCGACGTGCTCGACCGTGACCGGCGGCGGGGCCTGCACGCCCACCTCAAGGGCGGCGCCGGTCGCCTCCGGGCCGGCGAGCAGGCCGCGCAGGCGGCGCAGCGGGGTGAACCGCCACTCCTCCTCACGCCCGGTCGGGACGGGATGCGCCTGCGGGTCACGGGAACGCACCAGCCGCGGCCGGCTGTCGGGCCGCCCGGCCGGCGCGCCCGCGGCCACCCCTGGCCGGGAGCCGAACGGCAGGCCGGTCGACGACCCCGCCGGCACGGTGGCGGTGGCGGTGCCGCCGGCGGCGGCGGACGACCCGTCCGACGAGCCCGGCAGCCCCGGCGCGCCCTGTGAGCCCTGTGAGCCGTTGTGGACAGGAGCTGTCACCATCAGCCGACCGCGCCTTCCATCTGCAGCTCGATCAGTCGGTTGAGCTCGAGGGCGTACTCCATCGGCAGCTCGCGGGCGATCGGCTCGACGAACCCGCGCACCACCATCGCCATCGCCTCGTCCTCGGACAGCCCGCGGCTCATCAGGTAGAAGAGCTGGTCCTCCCCGACCTTGGAGACGGTGGCCTCGTGCCCGATGGAGGCGTCGTCCTCGCGGACGTCGACGTAGGGGTAGGTGTCCGACCGGCTGACCGTGTCGACCAGCAGGGCGTCGCACTTCACCGTCGCCCGCGAGTTGTGCGCGCCCTCCTGGATCTGCACCAGACCGCGGTAGGAGGTGCGGCCGCCGCCGCGGGCCACCGACTTGGACACGATCGTGGACGACGTCCGCGGCGCCGCGTGCACCATCTTCGCGCCGGCGTCCTGGTGCTGGCCGGCGCCGGCGAAGGCGATCGAGAGCACCTCGCCCTTGGCCTGCTCGCCGAGCAGCCACACCGCCGGGTACTTCATCGTCACCTTGGAGCCGATGTTGCCGTCGATCCACTCCATGGTGCCGCCGGCCTGACAGGCGGCCCGCTTGGTCACCAGGTTGTAGACGTTGTTCGACCAGTTCTGGATGGTCGTGTAGCGGCAGCGGGCGTTCTTCTTCACGACGATCTCCACGACCGCGGAGTGCAGCGAGTCCGAGGAGTAGATCGGCGCGGTGCAGCCCTCGACATAGTGGACGTAGGCACCCTCGTCCACGATGATCAGAGTCCGCTCGAACTGGCCCATGTTCTCGGTGTTGATGCGGAAGTACGCCTGCAGCGGGATCTCCACGTGCACGCCCGGCGGGACGTAGATGAAGGAGCCGCCGGACCACACCGCGGTGTTCAGCGCGGCGAACTTGTTGTCCCCGACCGGGATGACCGAGCCGAAGTACTCCTGGAAGATCTCCGGGTGCTCCCGCAGGCCGGTGTCGGTGTCGAGGAAGATGACGCCCTGCTCCTCAAGATCCTCACGAATCTTGTGGTAGACGACCTCGCTCTCGTACTGCGCCGCCACGCCGGAGACCAGACGCTGCTTCTCGGCTTCGGGGATGCCGAGCTTGTCGTAGGTGTTGCGGATGTCCGCCGGCAGGTCGTCCCAGCTCTCCGCCTGCTTCTCGGTCGAACGGACAAAATACTTGATGTTGTCGAAATCGATCCCGGACAGGTCCGCGCCCCAGGTGGGCATGGGCTTGCGGCCGAACAGCTTCAGACCCTTCAGCCGAAGCTGGGTCATCCACTCCGGCTCGCCCTTCTTGGCCGAGATGTCCAGGACGACCGCTTCGGACAGCCCGCGTTCGGCGGTCGCCGCGTAGGCGTCCGTGTCGGACCAGCCGAACTTGTAGGCACCCAGGCCCTCAAGCCGGCTGTCGATCTCGGTCTCAGGAGTGGTGGTCATATGGCAGGACCCTCCGAGGAGGTGAGAGAGGTGGCGGTGGTGGGAGTGACAGGTGTGGAACCAGGTGTGCTGACGGCCGCCGCGGACGTCGGCGTCCCGACCGGCACGACCGGCACGACCGTGGAGGGTGCCGCGGCGTCGCCGCTCTTCTCGGGCTGCTGGGGTTCCCGGGTCTCCAGCGGAACATGTGTCGTGCACACCCCGTCACCATGCGCGATGGTGGCGAGCCGTTGGACGTGCGAGTCCAGCAGCCGCGACAACGCGGCGGTCTCCGCGCCGCAGAGCTCGGGGAACTGCTCGGCGACATGCTGGACGGGACAGTGGTGCTGGCAGATCTGGACGCCCGTCGGCAGCTGCGAGGTGCTCGCGGTGTAACCGGCGGCGGACATCGCCGCCGCCAGCGCCGCCGGCCGGTCGGCCGGGTCGGCCCGGGCGACCGCGGCCCGTACCTGCCGCTCCAGCTCGGCGGCACGCGCCTCGGCGAACTCCGCGACAACCGCCTGGCCGGCGACGTCCGCGAGAAAGCTCAGCGCGCTGGTGGCCAGGTCCTCGTACGCGGTCGGGCCGGCCGCGTGGCCGGCGGCGGTGAGCTGGTAGACCCGGGCCGGGCGGCCACGGCCGCGCGGGCCGGGGTTACGGGCCGACCGGGTGGTGATCGTGCCTTCCGCGAGCATCGCGTCCAGATGGCGGCGGATCGCCGCCGGCGACAGGCCGAGGCGTGCCGAGAGTGTGACCGCGGTCGAGGGGCCGAGCTCCAGGAGCAGGCGCGCGACACGGTCACGGGTCCGGCCGTCGGCCGCCGTACCGTTGGAGGTGTCGGGCATGCTTTTCACAACACCACTGTGCCTTATTTCCCGCCGTGGGTCTAACCCCCCGGCCCGCCGGTACGACGTGATCTGTCGCGGTACCCGACCATCGTGGCATCTGAGCTGGGCGAAGAGCGTCCGCTTGGAGCGAGCGTCTGATCCGCCACACTCGCCGGCGGCCCCCGGCGCCGGTATAGACGGCGGCATATCGGTACGCGGCGATACCACACGGAGACCACCCGCATCCGGCTGTCATCGTGTGAACCGGCCATCTCACAGACCAACTCCTGACAGGCTGTGGCCGGAGGCGGAACGCGCCTCCGGTCCGACGCGACCCGGACGGAGACCGTGACCGAGGCCGACCACAGCGCTCCTGAGCCCGACGCTGACCCGGCCGGCATCTCCGGAACCATCCCGGACGCCGCCAACACCAGCCGTACCGACACCGACAGCGGCGAAGCCGATGCAGGCGGTATCGGTACAGGCGGGACAGCCGGCACGGGCGCGACCGGCACGGCCGGTGCCGGCACCGGTAGAGCCAGAGTGGGTACGGCCGGCACCAGCGCCAGCAGGGCCAGCGCCGGTAAAGCCAGCGCCGGCACCGGTAGAGCCAGAGTGGGTACGGCCGGCACCAGGGCCAGCGCCGGCACCAGTGCCGGCAGGGCCAGCGGTGCCGACACGAGCCCGCGGCGCGACGACTACGCGGCGGAGCTGGGGCGCCGGCTGCGAGCCGCCCGCCACCGGCGCGGCATGTCCCTCGTCGACGTCCAGGAACGTACGAACGGGCGCTGGACCGCCGGCACCCTGGGCGCCTACGAGCGGGGGCGCCGCTCCCTGCGGGTGCACCGCCTGATGGAGCTCGCCGAGCTCTACGACGTGGCCGCGGTCGTGCTCATCCCCTCCCAGACGGACCGCTCCGAGCTGGCCGGCCTGCCGCCGCTGGCCATCGACCTGCACCGGCTGCGCAAACTGCCACCGACCCGGACCGGCCCGCTGCGGCGCTGGATCGCGATCGTGCAGGTACTGCGCTCGGAGAGCTCCCGGGACGTGCTACGCCTGCGCCGCACGGACCTGCTCTCGCTGGCACGGCTCTACAGCACGACACCGCCGCTGCTCTACGAGCGGCTGCGCGCGTGGGGCGCGCTCGTCGAGCCGGGGGCCGGGCAGCGGCCTGCCCCGCCGCGCGGGCGGCGCGGCCAGGCCCGTTCCTGACCTCGTCCCTGACACCGACCGTTCCCGGCCCCCGACAGCGCTCCCGGCCCCCGGTACCGCTCCCGGTTCCCGACGCTGTTCCCGCGCCCTTCCCGGAGCCGCTCCCCGCGCTGTTCACCGCTCTCCCCCGCTCTCCCGCACCTTCGGGCTCGCTCTCGGCCTTCCCGGCTCCCGGCCGTTCCCAGCCACCGATGGCTGCCCGGTGGGCGCCGCGGGCGGGCCGCCGGTGTGTTCTGACCGTATCCGGGCGGGTTCCGGTCGCACCTACGACGGCAAAGGTCCGTAGGATCGCGTGTGTGGCGGACGACCTGGCACTCGAGGTTTCCAGCCTGGTCAAGACATACTGGCCACGCTCGGACCGAGCCATACATGCTGTCAACGATCTATCGCTGACCGTTGTGGCGGGGTCGGTCACGGCGCTGCTCGGCCCGAACGGCGCCGGCAAGACAACCACGATCGAGATCTGCGAGGGGTTCCGCCGCCCGGACGCCGGCCACGTGCGGGTACTCGGCCTCGACCCCGCCCGTGACGGGCCCGCGCTGCACCCACGGGTGGGGGTCATGCTCCAGTCCGGCGGGGTGTACCCGGGCGCCCGCGCCGGTGAGATGCTCGCTCTGCTCGCCGCGCACCACCGTGACCCGCTGGACGTCACCGCCCTGCTCGAGCGCGTCGGCATCGCCGAGATGGCCGGGGTGCCCTACCGCCGCCTCTCCGGCGGCCAGCAGCAGCGCCTGTCCCTGGCGATGGCCCTCGTCGGCCGTCCGGAGCTGGTCTTCCTCGACGAGCCCACCGCCGGCATGGACGTGCAGGCCCGCCGGGCCACCTGGGAGCTGATCGAACAGCTGCGGATGGCCGGGGTCACCGTGGTGCTGACCACCCACGCCATGGACGAGGCGGAGCAGCTCGCCGACCACGTCGTCATCGTCGACCACGGCAAGGTCCTCGCGGCGGGCTCCCCGGCCGAGCTGACCAGCGGCGGCGCCAAGGGGGAGCTGCGGTTCCGGGCGCTGGCCGGCCTCGACATCGACCGGCTGGAGCTGGCCCTGCCCAGCGGCACCGTCGCCAGGGAGGGACCGCCCGGGCGCTATGTCATACAGGGGAAGGTCGACCCGCAGATGCTCGCCGCGGTGACCGCCTGGTGCGCGGGCAACGGCGTCATGGCCGAGGACCTCCAGGTCGAACAGCGCAGTCTTGAGGACGTGTTCGTGGAACTCACCGGTTCGGCGTTGCGGGCATGACCGACACGGAGGTGTCGACCGGCGGCCGGAGCGGGAAGCCGGCCAAGCCGGCCGCCGCCGGCCCCCGCTCCGCCGTGGGCGCGCGAGCGCCGCTGGACCTGCGTCCCTCACCGGGGGCGGCGAGCCGGTGGGACATGCTGCGCGCGCAGACGCTGATCGAGCTGAAGCTGACGCTGCGGCGCGGGGAGTCGGTGCTGCTCACCCTGGTCATCCCGGTCGGCCTGCTGCTGTTCTTCAGCGCGGTGGACGTGCTTCCCACCGACGGCGCCCGCTCGGTGGACTTCCTCGTCCCGGGCATCCTGGCGCTCGCGGTCATGTCGACGGCGTTCACCGGGCAGGCGATCGCGACCGGTTTCGAGCGCTCCTACGGCGTGCTGCGGCGGTTCGGCGCGAGCCCGTTGCCGCGCTCGGTCCTGCTGGCGGGCAAAACGCTGGCCGTGGTCGCCGTGGAGATCATCCAGGTCGCGGTGCTGGTCGCCGTCGGGTTCGCCCTCGGCTGGCACCCGCATGGCCGGCCGTGGTGGGTGGCGCTGCTCCTGCTGGTGGCCACCGTCGCGTTCTGCGGCCTGGGGCTGCTGATGGCGGGCATCCTGCGGGCGGAGGCGACGCTGGCCGCGGCCAACGGCGTCTACCTGCTGCTGTTGCTCGTCGGCGGGGTGATCGTCCCGCTGTCCGAGCTGCCGGGCTGGCTGGAGGCGGTGGGCCGGGCGCTGCCCACCGCGGCCGCCTCCGACGGCCTGCGGGCCGTCCTGCGGGACGGCGCCGGCCTGCCCGTCGGCGATCTGGTCGTGCTGTGCGCCTGGGCGGCCGGCTCCCTGGCGCTGGCGGCCCGCACCTTCAGATGGGAATGACCTTCACGATGGGAATGACCTTCACATGGGAGTAGGGGCGCCGGTGGGAGCAAGGATGCCGGGCCCGGACTTCTACAGACGGTAGTATCCACGGGGATGAACATGCGGCAGCCACTACGACTACCCACGGTGAGTCCGGTGGTCTTCCAGCGGCTCACCCGCGTCAGCGTCGTGCTGCTCGCGCTGATCGTGGTCACCGGTGGCGCGGTCCGGCTCACCGGCTCCGGGCTCGGCTGCCCCACCTGGCCCAGATGCGGCGAGGACTCGTTCGTCACGCAGTCGGAGTACTCCGTGCACGGCTGGATCGAGTTCGGCAACCGGCTGCTGACCACCGCCGTCGGGGCGGTGATGCTGCTGCTGCCGCTGGTGTCGCTGCGGCTGCGCGAGCGCCGCCGTGACCTCGTCCTGCTCGCGTTCGGGCTGTGGCTGGGCTTCCTCGGCCAGGTGGTGCTCGGCGGCCTGACCGTCCTGTTCAAGCTGCATCCCGCGCTGGTGGCGGGGCACTTCCTGCTGTCCATGCTGCTGCTGCTCGACGTCGTGGCGCTCGACCGCCGGGCCCGCTGTGGCCCCGGCCCGGCCCGGCCGGCGGGCGGGCGCGAGCTGCGCTGGCTGGCCCGGCTGCTGGTGGGTGTCGCCGGGGCGGTGCTCGTCCTCGGCACGGTGGTCACCGGCACCGGGCCGCACAGCGGGGACTCCACCGAGGCGAAACGGTTCGGGTTCGACATCACCAATGTCGCGCAGCTGCACGCGGACGCCGCGATGCTCCTGGTCGGGCTGGTCATCGCGACGGTCCTCGCGGTGCGTGCCGGCGGCGGGCCGCGGGAGGCGGTCCGCGCGAGCAACGCGCTCGCCGCCATCGCGGCCGCCCAGGCCGGCGTCGGGTTCGTCCAGTACTTCACCGGCATCCCGGTCGCGCTGGTGGAGCTGCACATAGCCGGGGCCACCGCGCTGTGGATCGCCGCCCTGCACATCTGGCTGGCCATGGTCAACCGACCGGCGCCGGTCGACCTGCCTGCATCCCCGCCCGCCCCCCGGCGG
>NZ_CEVIVD010000123.1:8255-14503 GCF_982290655.1 Protofrankia sp. CiP1_Cm_nod3 | reverse complement strand
CCCCCGGCGTGGGGGCCATCTTCGAGACGCGGAGAACCTCCGGCGCGCAGGCCGCCACCGGGAGGTGGCCCCTCGCCGGGGCGGGGTGCGCCGCCGGCCGGCCGGGACACCACGCCCACGGTCGGATGATCACCTGTCGCGTTCATGCGATCACCTGCCGTCCGTCGTCCTGGGCCGGGCAGCAGCGGCGGAAGGCGCACATCGAGCAGTCCGCGCCGGGACGCGGCGGGAACCGCTCCGCGGCGACGATCTCGACCGCGTCCACGAGAAGATCGTCCATCCAGGTGGGGCCGTCCGGCGGCAGGGCCGGCTGCCGCTGCACCTTCGGTGCCCGGGCCGGCCGCCGCCCCTCCGCGACGCCCGCACCGGTGACGCCCGCCCCTGCGGCCTCCGGTGCTGTGGCGTCCGGCGCTGTGGCGTCCGGTGCTGGATCATCCGGTGCCGGGTCCGGGCCGGCGTCCAGGCGCAGGTGTACCAGTTCCGCTCCGCCGGGCTCGACGCCGGGCCCCAGGCCGTCGGGTGCCACCGCCCCACCGCGGACGGCCAGCTGGTAGGTGCCCAGCTGCGGATGCCGGGCCACGTCCGGGCCGGACGGCGCCGTGCGGCTGGTCTTGAAGTCCACGACGTGCACCCGGCCGGCGTCGTCGAGCTCGATACGGTCGACGAAGCCGCGCAGCCGGACCGTCCGCCCGCCCACCGCCAGGTCGCAGGCGAACGGGACCTCGCTAGCCACCAGCCGCCGCCCGCGGGCCGCGGCGTGCCACACCAGGAACCGGGCCAGGGCCCGGCGCGCCGCCGCGCGCTGCTGCTCGGAGCGCCACTGCGCCTCGTAGCCGAGGTGACGCCACACCCGGTCCAGCCGGATGTCGAGGGCGCCCAGGTCGGGCTCGGTCCGCCCGGTGGCCACCTCGTCGGCCAGCGCGTGCACGACCTTGCCGAAACCCATCTCGGCGTTGCTGGCACCCTGCGCATGCGCCTCATGTTCGAGGAACCAGCGCATCGGGCACGTCACGAGCCCCGACAACGACGACCCCGACAGCCGGATGGGGGCGTCCGGCGCGACCACCGCCACCTCGCCGGAGGTCACCTCGACCAGTCCCCACCAGCGGCCGGGACGAGCGGCGGGGACGAGCGGCCGGCCGGCGTCGTCGACAGTGGCGGCAAGCCGCGCGAGCCGGGCCGCGGCCGCCTGCCGCATCGCCGGCGTCGACGCCGGGTCGACCGCGGCCCGGCGCAGCGCCGCGACCGCCGACGGCAGCGTGAGCGGACGTGCCGGCCGGGACCGGCCCCGCGTCACCACGACGCCGAGCCGCTCGGCCTCGGTCAGCTCCTGGAAGAACCGGCTCGGGCTCGTCCCCTGGTCCTCGGCGGAGTCGACCGCGGTGACGACGAGACGCCTACGCGCCCGGGTCAGCGCCACGTAGAACAGCCGGCGTTCGTCGGCGAGCAGCTCGGCCCGGGTCACCGGCTCCCGCACGCCGCCGAGCTCGGGGCGTTCCAGCCGCTCGGCCTCCAGCAGCGAACAGCGGGCCCGCAGATCCGGCCACTCCCCGTCCTGGACACCGCAGACGACCACCACATCCCATTCCAGGCCCTTGCTGCGGTGGGCGGTCAGCAGCCGGACCACGTCCGGCCGTGCCGGACGCTCGGTGAGCACGTCACCGGCGATCTGCTGCTGTTCCAGCTCGTCGAGCACCGGGCCGATGCCGGTGCCCGGCCCGTGCCGGTCGCTGGCCCGGCCGACGGCGGCGAACAGCGCGACCACGGCGTCGAGGTCGCGGTCGGCCGCCCGGCCGGCGGCTCCCCCGGCGGCCGAGGCGCGTTCCAGCCGCCGCGGCCAGCCGCTGCCGGACCACAGCACCCACAGGACGTCCTCGGACGTGCCGCCGGCGGCCCGCACCGCACGCGCCGAACGCAGCAGCTCACCCAGCCGCCGGGCCGGGCGGGCGAGACGCTCCTCCACCATCAGCAGGGCCCGGTCGGGATCCGCGACCGCCTGCCTGAGCAGCTCCGCCGACGACGCCGGCACCACAGGCCCGCCCGCCCGGCCGGCCGGCACCGCGGACTCGGCCGGCCGGCCGGGCGGGGGGCCGGCCTCGCCCGTGCGCGCGGTGGCCGCGGCGCCGGCTGCGATCGCCACCCGCTCAGCCGCGCGCAACGCCCGGCCCAGCGCCCGCAGCGCGCCCGGGTCGGCCCCGCCCAGCGGGCTGGTCAGCAGGGTGTGGGCCGCCTGCGCGGTCAGCTCGCCCGGCGGGCTGTCGACGCAGCGCAGGGCGAGCAGCAGCGGGGCGACCGTGCCGTCGCGGGCCGGTGGCAGCTCGTCGCCGGCCACCTCGACCGGCACCCCGCCGGCGACGAGCATCCGGCGCAGCGGCAGCATCGACCGGGTCGCGCTGCGGACCAGGACCGCCATCCGCTCCCACGGGGTGCCGTTCTCCAGATGTTCCCGGCGCAGCAGGTCCGCGATGCCCTCGGCCTGGGCGCCGGCGGTCGTGTATGTGCGTGCCTCCACCCGTTCGGCGACGGGCGGGCCGGCGGCGACCAGCTCCCGGTGGGCGCGCAGATGCTCGGCGGGCAGGCCGGTGGCGGGGATGCGCCGGGCGGCCTCCCGGCTGACCGCGAGCGCGAGCGGGCCCAGCCGCCGGCAGCGCCGCAGGGTGACGACATCGGCCGCACGCCCGTCGGCACGGGGGAAACGAGCCGGGAACTCCAGCAGGCCGCGGACCTCCGCCCCCCGGAAGCCGTAGATCGACTGGTCCGGGTCGCCGACGACGACGAGGTCGGCGCCGCCGCCGGCGACAGCGCGCAGCAGCCGTTCCTGCGCCGGATCGGTGTCCTGGTACTCGTCGACGAACACGGCCTGGTAGCGGCGACGCAGCTCGGGCCCGACATCGTCGCTTTCGGCGACAAGGGCCGCCCGCTGCACCAGCTCGGGGTAGTCGATGGCCCCCACGTGGTCGAGGGCGTCGAGGTAGTCGGCGTAGAAGGTCGCCATCGCCGCCCAGTCCGCCCGGCCGGTGCCGTGGGCCAGCCGGGCCAGCGCGTCCGGGTCGAGACCGACCTCCCGGGCGCGGGCGAGCATCGCGCGGACCTCCTCGGCGAACCCGCGGGTGGTCAGACAGCCCGCCAGGGCCGCCGGCCACCGGGGGCGGCCGATCTCCCGCGTGCCGGCGAGCAGGTCGCGCAGCTGGGCGTCCTGCTCGGGGCCGGACAGCAGCCGCGGCGGGACGCCGAGCGGGTCGGGCCGGTACAGCCGCAGCAGCGCGTAGCACCAGGCGTGGAACGTCCAGGCAAGCGGGACGCCGACCGCGGCCCCCAGCCGCCAGGTGATGCGCTCCCGCAGCTCCCGCGCGGCGCGCCGGCTGAAGGTGAGCACGAGGATCGCCGCCGGGTCGAGCCCGTCGCGCACCCGCCGGGCCACCGCCTCGACGATCGTGGTCGTCTTGCCGGTGCCGGGCCCGGCGAGGACGAGCAGCGGTCCCCCGGCATGATCGACCACCCGGCGCTGGTCGGCGTCGAGGGCGGGCGGGGGCACCTGCGGCGTCGGGGTCCGTACGAGCCGGTAGGCGGCCGGGCCGCCGGCCCCGCCGGTTTCGGCGGCGCCGCCAGCCGCGCCGGCCCCGGTGGTGCCGACGGCGTCCCGATGAACTGTCACGGAGTAGAGCACACCACGTCCCACCGACAAACCCGGATAGGCCGGCACCAGAACGCCCGTTCCGCCACCGGGACCGGACGAACCCGCCGGTACGGCCAGGAGGTGTCCGACGGACGTCCGACCGCGCGGGCGGCGCTCAGCCGGCCACCCGCCGCGTCGTCGCCCATGGCTTCGCGCCACGAGCTTCTCCTGCGCCGTCCCGGCGACGAGGCCGGGCAGGCACGAGGCCGGGCAGGCGGAAACGAGCAGATGGAGCAGATGGAGCAGATGGAGCAGATGGAAAGGAAAATAGGGGGAGCGGACAGCAGGAGACAGGTGACAAGAGGCCGTCAGCCGCGCCGCCGGCAGGGGTGCGCGGCCGGCGGGGGCGTGCCGTCAGCCGGTTGGTCGGCCGTCCCAGCGGGCCACGGCCAGGTCCACCCGCTCCCCGCCGGGACGCAGCGCGGTGCCGTCGGCGACGAGCCGCCGCAGCGCCTCGACCGGGGCAGTCGGGTTCGGCTCGCCGGTGGAGCGGATCACCCGGTGCCAGGGCACGTCGTCGTCATGCCCGTGCCGGCTGAGCACCGCGCCGACCGTCCGGCCGGTGCCTGCGCCCACGTACTCGGCGACGTCACCGTAGGTCATCACCTTGCCGCGAGGGATCCGGGTGACCGCCTCGAGGACGGTCATCGCGTACGGGCTCGGCCAGCCACCGACACTGATCCGGGTGGCCAGCCCCGCGGACACGCTCAGCGGCGGCTCATGTCGCCGCCCGGCCCGGCGGGCATCCACTGGCATCCGACCTCCTCCGACACGACCCGGAGCAACAGTCGTACAACCATACGTATCCACATGATCGCATGCACAGCCACCCCGCCGGTACCCTACGTCAACGAGCACCGGCCAGCAAAGAAGACCGCCGCGAGTTTGCCGTCCGGTACGCATCCGGGGCCGAAAAACGTACACGACGACAAACTCGCGCAGCTCATGCCGCGCCCGGGTAGTCGTGAACCCGTGCCACGACCACCCGGAGGCGGTTCAGCAGACGGGCGGTTCAGCAGACGGGCGGATCAGTAGACGGGCAGCGACTTGTCGACCTGGTTCGCCCAGGCGGTCACCCCGCCCTGGACGTGCACCGCCGAGGAGAAGCCCGCCCCCTTCAGCGTCGCCAGCGCCTCGGCCGAGCGCACCCCGCTCTTGCAGTAGACGACGACCCGGCGGTCCTGCGGCAGCTCGGACAGGTGCGCCGGCAGCTCGCCCTTGGGGATCAGGCGCGCCCCCGGGATGCGCACGATCTCCCACTCCGCCGGTTCCCGCACGTCGACCAGTTCGATCGGCTCGCCCCGGTCGAGCCACTCCTTGAGCTCGGTGGCCAGGATCGTCGAGCCGGCGGCGGCCCGCTCGGCCTCGTCCGAGACAATCCCGCAGAACGCGTCGTAGTCGATCAGCTCGGTGATGGTCGGGTTCTTGCCGCACAGCCGGCACTCCGGGTCCTTGCGGACCCTGATGGTGCGGTAGCTCAGCTCCAGGGCGTCGTAGACCGTCAGCCGCCCGACCAGCGGCTCGCCGATCCCGGTCAGGAGCTTGATCGCTTCGGTGGCCTGGATCGACCCGATCGACGCGCACAGCACGCCGAGCACGCCGCCCTCGGCGCAGGAGGGCACCATGCCGGGCGGGGGCGGCTCCGGGTAGAGGCAGCGGTAGCACGGGCCGTGCTCGGCCCAGAACACGCTCGCCTGCCCGTCGAACCGGTAGATCGACCCCCACACGTACGGCTTGCCGAGCAGCACGCTGGCGTCGTTGACCAGGTAGCGGGTGGCGAAGTTGTCCGTCCCGTCCACGATCAGGTCGTACTGGCTGAAGATCTCCGTGACGTTCGAGGTGTCCAGCCGGGTCTCGTGCAGGACGACCTTGACGTATGGGTTGGTCTCGCGGATGGCGTCCCGGGCCGACTGCGCCTTGGACCGCCCCACGTCGGACTGCCCGTGGATGATCTGACGCTGCAGGTTGGACTCGTCCACGGTGTCGAACTCGACGATGCCGAGCGTGCCCACCCCGGCGGCGGCCAGGTACAGCAGGGTCGGCGAGCCGAGCCCGCCGGCGCCGACGGCGAGCACCTTCGCGTTCTTCAGCCGCTTCTGGCCGTCCATGGCGACATCCGGAATGATCAGGTGTCGGGAGTAGCGGCGGACCTCGTCGATGGTCAGGTCGGCCGCTGGCTCGACCAGAGGCGGCAGTGACACGATCTCTCCTCGCGGTTACAGCGCTGGCATCCGTACGTCCGGCTACCCTGTCATCCCCATCCTCGCAGGGACGCCATGCCATCATCGGCGATCCACCGACAGAGGCCACCGACAGAGGCCACCGACAGAGGCCACCGACAGAGGCCGCTGACAGAGAGCACCGTTGGCGGACGCCGCCAGAGACCACCGATGGATCACCGACGGCGGCGGACGCCGACGACGTGAACACGACATGCCCGGACCGTGGGCTGATGGCGACAACACCGCCGGCGCGCGGAAACTTCCGTGGCCTCCGCCCGCCATGCCCCGGTTCTCGCCACGCCGGCCGCCCGGCTCGCCCGCGGCCCGTCGCCAGCGCCTGGTCCGGTCCC
>NZ_CEVIVD010000123.1:6368-8230 GCF_982290655.1 Protofrankia sp. CiP1_Cm_nod3 | reverse complement strand
GGTCCGGTCCGGTCCGCGGTGACGTTACCTGCGGCCCGCGGCCCCGGCTCTGGGCCCGCCTGCTCTCTTCCCGTTCCGCGCGTCCTGCCGGCCATTGCCATTGCCATTGCCATTGCCGGCGGCGACACCGGCCGCCCCCGCACCGTCCGGGCCGGCCCCGTCCGTGGCGCCTCTGTCCGTGGTGGGGGTGGCCGGGCCGGCGGCGGACCTGGCCGGGCGGCCGGTACCCCGGCCGGCGCCGGCGGGCGGCCGGTCGCGGTGGGCCCGCGCCACGCTGGCGGCGAGGACGGCCACCAGGTCGTCCGCGGAGGTGGCCGTCTCGTTCTCGACCGGCGGGGTCACCACGTCGCTGCCCGACACCTTCGCGTCGATGACGGCCTGCAGGGCCTGCCGGTAACCGTCGGTGTAGGGGGTCGGGTCGAAGTCGTCGGACAACGACTCGATCAGCGTCTGCGCCATGACCAGTTCCTGCGGGCCGACACGCACCTCCTCGTCCAGGAACGGGAAGTCCGGCCGGCGCACCTCGTCCGGCCAGAGCATCGTCGACAGGACGAGCACGTCGCCGCGTATCCGCAGGGTCGCGAGCTGCTCCCGCTGCCGCAGGGCGATCTTGACGAGCGCAACCCGGCCGGAGCCGCCGAGCGCGTCGCGCAGGAGCACGTACGACCTGACCCCGCCGCGGTCGGGCTCGACGTAGTAGCTCCTGGCGAAGTAGATCGGGTCGACCTGTGCCAGCGGGACGAACTCCAGCACGTCGATCGTGCGGGAGGTGGGCAGCGGCAGGTGCGCGAAGTCGTCGTCGGTGAGCACGACGGTCTCCCCGGAGGGCAGCTCGTAGCCTTTGGCGATCTCCGAGTAGGGCACTTCGGCGCCGTCCGCCGCCGCGACCCGCTTGTAGCGGATGCGGGACCCGTCCCAGCGCCTGACCTGGTGGAAGGAGACGTCCCGGTCCTCGGTGGCCGGGTAGAGCCGGACCGGAATCCGGACGAGACCGAAGGAGATCGCGCCTTTCCAGATCGACCGCATGCCCGCCCCTTACTGTGAGTGTGAGCGTGTTCATGGGTTGTCCCGACCGGCATACCGCGGCGGTGACAGCGCCGGATCACGACAGCGCCGGATCAGGCGTCCGCACTGGCGGACACGGCCCAGCGGGCCGCGCTCCGCAGCCGGCGAACACACTCCTTCCACAATGGTCTCCCAACGTCGAGGGGTAAGGAAGCCATGTGGACACAAAAGGCGAACGAATCGCGGACGGACGTACGCCACGAGCGACAGTGCCCGACCCCGGGAACCACCGCACGACGATCGCGACACAATTCCACACTCTGCACACTCTCCGTGCGCACTACTGTACCGACCGTTTCCATCCTGGTTGCTCCGTGGCCGGGCCGTTGCCTGCCCACGGCCGGATGAGCTGGTATTCATGGTGGGCGACGTGCCGGACCGAGTCGAAGAACACGGCAATCTTTTCCCACTTCGGCAGGTACGCCCGGCGCCCAGGTGGAAGGTTCCAAAACGGCGGTAGGGCCAACGCAAGAGTACAGAGGATCACAGTCCGTAGGCGCTGACAGGAGAAAGCCATGACCTCACCGACGGATCTTCCGCTCGACGTGCATGACGTTCTCGACCGTCCCGACGTGTCCGACGCGGACGCTGCGGAGCAGGCGCGCGAGGTCCTGACACGCGATCCGCTGCCGCTCACGGCGTCGTGGCCGTCGTCGCTGGAGGTCGACGAGTACGACGCCGCGGAACAGCAGATCGTCGTGGACGTCGACGAGGACGAGTACCGGTGAAGCGGGCCTGACCCGGGCGAGCCCCGCGCGGGCCCTGGTCCACGCGAGCCTCTGATCCAGCGGTGACGT
>NZ_CEVIVD010000123.1:4544-6036 GCF_982290655.1 Protofrankia sp. CiP1_Cm_nod3 | reverse complement strand
GCCGGCGCGGCACGTCCGCACGGGAGACCGGTGACCGGTCCGCCCGCGGCCCCTCGGGCAGGTACGGGAATCCGCCAGGACGGGATCAGTCGGGACGGGGGCCGGCAGGAAAGGTACGGTGAGCCACCAGCGGGTTCGCCCCCGTCGGGTATCCACATCCGTGGGCACCCGGATTCCGCCCGGATCCGATGTGCTCCTCTTGTGTTCACATAACATGACAAAGCACCACGGGTCGGGTCCCGACCGGGCGCGACGCCCAGCCCGGGTATCCGGACGGGCACCATGCCCGGCACGGGCAGCCGCCGAGCCGGCACCGAGGCTCGGCCGATCAAAGGAGGTGCGCCGGTGAGCGCCGAGCCGGCCGCGCCGCAACCGCGTTCAGGCAAGACCGCCCGGCTGCCGCGCACCGCTCGCCGCTTCCAGCTGCTGGGAGCGGCTCGTGAAGTTTTCGTTGCCCAGGGCTATCACGCCGCGGCGATGGACGAGATCGCCGAACGCGCGGGCGTCAGCAAGCCCGTCCTCTACCAGCACTTTCCCGGAAAGCTCGAGCTCTACCTGGCGCTGTTGGACGAGCAGGCCCATGCCCTCGTCTCCAGTGTGCAGCGGGCACTCGCGTCCACCACCGACAACCACACCCGGATCGCCCGGTCGATCGCGGCCTACTTCGACTTCGTCGACGATCCCAGCGGCGCCTACCAGCTCGTTCTCGAGTCCGACCTGCGCAGCGAGCCCGCCGTCCGCAAGCGGGTGGAGAACAGTTTCACCGAGTGCGCCAACGCCATCGCGGACGTCATCGCCGCGGACACCGGCGTCGGCCCGGCCGAGGCCGAGCTGCTCTCGATCGGGCTGGTGGGCCTCGCCGAGACCGGCGCCCGCTGGTGGCTGGTCACCGGCGAGGCGGTCTCGAAGGAACAGGCCGTCGCGACCATGGTCGAGCTGGCCTGGCGGGGACTCGCCGGATACCCGCGCCGCACTCCCGCCGGCGCCGACCCGGCACCCCCCCGGGAGCCACCCCGGGAAACCGCCAGCGGCGGTGACGCCTCCAGCGGGCCCTGACGCCTCCAGCGAACATGGCCCGGCCACGTCCCACACCCCGCGCCGTAGGCCCTATGGTGACCTAGCCGGCCGAAGACGGCGAGACCCTCGCTCCTCTCCCGCCGCCGGACGTCGCCAGGAACCTGGACGGCACACCTGACGAACACGGAGGTCACCACTGGTGGAGGTCAAGATCGGGATCCAGAACGTCGGGCGCGAACTGATCATTGAGAGCGGCCAGTCGCCGGACGACGTGGCCCAGGCGGTCACCGACGCGATCAGGTCGGATCTGGGGCTGCTCACGCTCGTGGACGAGAAGGGCCGGCGGGTCGTCATCCCGATCGGGAAGCTGGCCTACGTCGAGATCGCCGAAGCCGAGACACGCCGGGTCGGTTTCGGCGCGCTCTGACGGCGACGACGCCCTCCGGTAACCCGGAGCATCCGGAGAAACACAGAA
>NZ_CEVIVD010000123.1:0-4175 GCF_982290655.1 Protofrankia sp. CiP1_Cm_nod3 | reverse complement strand
GGGTAGCCGGGGCGTCCCAGGTCGCGGGTCCGGCTCCCGGCCGGGGCCGTCTCAGGTCGCGGGCCCGGCTCCCGGCCAGGGCCGTCTCAGGTCGACAGCCCGAGCGCGTCCATCCGTGCCGTGTGCGCGAGGGTGATCCGGTTGAACAGCTCCGCCAACGCCGTCAGGTCGCCTATCCCGTCCAGCAGGGCGGCGAGCGCGCTGCGCTCCACCGCGACCCGCTGCGCCTCGGTCAGTGCCTCCCCCATCAGCCGCCGGGCCCACAGCGCGAGCCGGCCGGCCACGGCCGGGTCGGCCTCGACCACCGCCCGGACCCGCCCCACGGCGAACGCGGCATGGCCGGTGTCGGCGAGGACGTCGAGGACCAGCGCGCGCACGTCGGGATCGAGCACGGTGGCGATCTCACGGTAGAAGTCCGCGGCGATGCTGTCCCCGACGTACACCTTGACCAGGCTTTCCAGCCAGTCGGCGGGCGCGGTGAGGTTGTGGAAGTTCGTCAGCGGTGACACGAACGGCTCCATGGCCCGCACCGGGTCGACCCCCACCCGCAGCAGGTAGGCGCGGACCTCCTCGAAGTGCGCGAACTCGGCGGCCGCAATGCCGGCCAGCGCGATCTTGTCGGTCAGGGTGGGAGCCATCCGCGCGTCCGTGGCAAGCCGCTCGAACGCGGTCAGTTCGCCGAAGGCGAGCAGCCCCAGCAGATCCACGACAGCGACGTCCGGCACGCCCGCGCGGACGGCGCCAGAATTCTGGGCATCACGGGCCTGAACGTCATGAGCCTGAACGTCATGAGCCTGAACGTCACGGGCCCGGACGTCACGGTGCGGCTCGGGCGCGGCGGTGGCCGCCTCGTGGGCCCGGCCTCCCAGGACGGCCGAATCATGATCGGGCTGTTTTCGGCCCTCCGGGTCAGGGCCGCGCGCCGCGTCGGAGCCGCCGGCCTCACCGGTCACGCCGTCCCCGTCGGTCGACGGCGCCGGAAAGCCGGCCCGGCCGGTACCCGTACCGTCCGTCATATCGGATCACCTCAGCATCGTCCTCATGGCGAACCGCCCGATATACACCGACCGGAAGCAGGACCAGGACGCCTTACGGCACAGGCACTTGCGGCATCTGACGGAATGGGCCGCGGCACCCTGCCGAAGGTCATCGTGTCGGAACATGTCTCGGAGAGCAGCCCACAGGTTATCCTCATCATTAGCCGGGAGCTGCCAAGACCACTTCCGGCCCGCGCGGGCGTCGCCCCACTCCGGGTCAGCGGACCCCGCCGGTAGATGTCGTGAGCGGGTGCAGCGTCGGATCCCGCTCATAGCGACTCGGGGACCTGGGCCTCGATGGCGCGAGCGAAGGACGATCGCGCCGTCTCCAGCCCTCTAGCAGACCAGGAGCATCCCGCTGTCCGTTTCAGCCGAAACCACAACACACCGACACGATGACCCCACAGATCCCGCGGGACACCCGGACGCCGGCGAGCCGGGAGCCCCGACGGCACCGGCCACGACACCGGCGCCCGGCTTCGCCGACCTCGGCGTCCGCGAAGAGATCGTCGAGGCCCTGCGCGTCAAGGGCATCGTCTCCCCCTTCCCCATCCAGGAACTGACGCTTCCGCTGGCGCTGGCCGGGTCCGACATCATCGGGCAGGCCCGCACCGGCACCGGCAAGACGCTCGCCTTCGGTATCCCGCTCGCGCAGCAGGCGACCAGCCGTGACGAGGGCGCCAGCGGGCAGCCGCAGGCGCTCGTGGTCGTTCCCACCCGCGAGCTGTGCCTGCAGGTCACCGCCGACATCGACCGTGCCGGCTCGGGCCGCGGGCTGCGGGTGCTGCCGGTCTACGGCGGCCGTGCCTACGAGCCGCAGCTGGCAAGCCTGCGCGCCGGTGTGGACATCGTCGTCGGCACCCCCGGCCGGCTGCTCGACCTGGCCCGCCAGAACGCCCTCGTGCTGACGGCGGTGCGCATGCTCGTCCTCGACGAGGCCGACGAAATGCTCGACCTGGGCTTCCTGCCGGACGTCGAGCGCATCCTCGCCCAGCTTCCGGACATCCGCCAGACGCTGCTGTTCTCCGCGACGATGCCGCCGCCGGTGATCTCGCTGGCCCGCCGGTTCATGCGGCGGCCGGTGCACGTCACCGCGGAGCACCCCGACGAGGGCCGCACGGTGCCGGACATCAGCCAGCACGTCTTCCGCGCGCACGCGCTGGACAAGATCGAGGTGCTGGCCCGGGTCCTGCAGGCCGAGGGCCGGGGGCTGGCCATCGTCTTCGTCCGGACCCGCCGCACCGCCGACCGGGTCGCCGACGACCTGACCGGTCGTGGCTTCGCCGCGGCGGCCGTCCACGGGGACATCGCCCAGGGCCAGCGGGAGCAGGCGCTGCGGGCGTTCCGGTCCGGCAAGATCGATGTGCTGGTCGCCACCGACGTCGCCGCCCGTGGCATCGACATCGGCGGGGTGACCCACGTGGTCAACTACCAGTGCCCCGAGGACGAGAACGTCTATCTGCACCGCATCGGCCGCACCGGCCGGGCCGGCGGCAGCGGGGTGGCGGTGACCTTCGTCGACTGGGACGACATACCGCGGTGGGCGCTGGTCAACCAGGCCCTGGGGCTTGCCTTCGACACGCCCGTCGAGACCTACTCGACGTCCCCCCACCTGTTCGAGGCCCTGTCCATCCCCGCGGACGTCCGCGGGGTGCTGCCGCAGGCGTCCCGTACCCGGGCCGGGCTCGCCGCCGAGGAGGTCGAGGACCTCGGGGAGACCGGGCGCCCCAGGCGCCGGCGGCCAGGCCGGGCCGGTGACCGGGCGGACGCGGCCCGCACCGAGCCGTCGGCCGGCCGGCTCCCCGCCGCCCGCACGACCCGGGCCAGGCGCCGTACCCGTGGCGGCGGCGCGGCGGTGGCCGCGGTGGTCGCGGTCTCCGCCGACGAGCCCACCGACGCGCGGCCGGCGGCCCACGCGGACGCGCCCGCGCCGCAGCGGCCGGCACCCACCCGTCCAGCCCCGGCGGACCCGGTCCCAGCCCTGTCCCCGGCAGCGTCCGTGGAACTTCCCGGCGCACCGGATGGCGGACCGGCCGCGGCCGAACCGCGCCCGGCCGGGGCCAGCGGGCGGAGACGGCCGGCGATCAGCAGGGCCGCCCTGTTCCTGGAGCCCGCTTCGCTGCGCCCGACGGCGCCGGATACCGGTTCGGATCCCACCGTGGCCACGGATGCCGTGGACACCGGCATCCTGGACACCGGCATCCTGGACACCGATGCCGGGGCTCCGGGCTCCGGTGCGGACGACGCCACGGCGACCGGTCCGGCTCCTCGGCGGCGCCGGCGCCGCCGGCGGCGCGACGACCGCGGCCGTCCCGTCGGCTCACCGGCCGTGGAGGCGAACCTCGCCGGCAGGCAGGACGACCGGATCGAGCACCGGGCCGAGTCAGCCTGACGACCGCCTGCGGACCTCGGCCCGGGTCAGCCCGACACCGCGATCACGCCGGACAGCCGGCGTGATCGTCGGGCCTGTCACGGGCCTGTCAGTTGTCGGGCCCGCAGTCCTGTCAGAACCCGGCGGACGCGCGGATCCCGAACGCGAAGCGCGCCGCCGGCCGCCCGACCGGACCTGTCAGGGCTCGGCGGAGGTGTGGACCCGCAGCCGGATGCGCACCCAGGCGATCCGCCGGCATGCCGGGCAGCGCACCAGGGACCGGTGCCGCAGCCGCGGCACCGGCACGTGCACGCTGGGGATCAGCAGGGCGACCGCCTCGCGCGCCCGGAGCGTGGTCGTCTGCCCGCAGCGGGAGCACAGCACGTCCAGTCCGCTGGCCACCGGCGGGGCCGGGCTGCCCACCACGCTGTAGAGCGCCCGCTTGCCGTGGACGTCCCGGCCGACCGCCACCGGGGTGGCAAAGCGCTCGTGGGCCGTGGGTGGGGGCGCTGCGCTGCGCGACCGTAGCCGGTCGAAGCCGGCGGGCGCGGCGGCTGCTTCCCGGCGGCCGCTCACCGGTTCGTGACCCGGGATGCCGCGCTGGCCACGGACGCCGCGCCGACCACCGCGCCGGCCGTCATACCCGCCACCGCACCAGCCGTCGCCGGGGGGCGGGCCGATGATCCGCCTGGTAGCGCCGGCCCTGCCGCCGACGGCACCGCGGGCGCCGTCCGGGATGTGCCCCCACCCGGCACCCGGGCCGTGGC
>NZ_CEVIVD010000122.1:12294-14525 GCF_982290655.1 Protofrankia sp. CiP1_Cm_nod3 | reverse complement strand
GACCACCACCGCCGCCCGCTCGACTGTGCGTACTGCATCCGGCACACCTACGGCCTGTGGGATCAGCGGGTGCCGCGTGCGCTCATGAGCGACGCCCAGGCCGTCGAAGAGCTGGTCACGCATCGGTACTTCCAGCCACACGTCACCCCGGTGCAGGTGCTCAACCGGGCCACCGACCCGTTCTTGCCGGTCGTCCGGCCACACACCTTCGCCGTGTTGGAAGATCTCGACGAACGCGGCCTGACCAACCATGTTCTGGTCATCACCAGACACCAGATGAAGCCCGAGGACATCGACCGGCTCAACCAGCTCCGCTGTGTCAGGGTGACGCTGCTGTTCACGTACTCCGGCATCGACAACAAGGCCATCGAGCCCTACCCATCACACGTCGCCGCCGAATCGCTGAAGCTCATGAGCGCACCCGAGCGCCGAAAGTACCGCACCGTTCTCTACTGGCGTCCGCTGGTGCCGGGCCTCAACGACTCGCCGGAACACCTCGACACGGCATACCGGCTGCCTCGGCATGCCGACGCCACCGTGTTCACCGGCCTGTTCTACCGGGATGAGATCGCTGAATACTACCGGGCCAACGGGCTGCCCGAGCCGTACGAGGGCACGGCGCGCCGGAAGATCGTGCCCGAAACCCTGGAGCGCCGGGTCCTGGCTACCTTCGACGCCAGCACCCCGTTGTTCCGCAAGACCTCATGCGCTGTGGCCTACGCACACGGGTTGCCCGACTACAACGGCCACTATGGCATCCGGGAGCTGTGCGACATCTGCCCGCTGAGTCAGATCGAACTGTGCGCGGGCACACACCGGGTGCCGTCAGCCGACCGGATACGGGAAATCGCCAGCTCCCTGTCCGAAGCGCGCGGCCTGGTGGTCGAGGACATCACGGAGCAAGCGGCCATCGTCTCCGGGCTGGAGACGGAACAGCCCCGCTACTACCTGCAACATGCGCTTGGCTTCCAGGTACACGACGTGCGCCATCCGCACCATGAGCGGCGACATGGCCGGGCCGACATCGGATGGAAGGACGAGAACGAAGATGACTGACTGGACAAGCCTTACGTACGTGGTCGTGGACGTCGAGGGCAACGGCCAGCAGCCGCCCGACCTGGTGGAACTGGCCGCCGTCCCGATCGTCGGCGGGGTCGTCGGGGATGCGGTGAGCTGGTTGGTCAGGCCCGAACGGCCGATCAAGCACTTCGCCACCCGCATCCACGGCCTGACCAACACGGACGTGGCTGACTGCCCGCCGTTCACGGACGTCACGGCCGATGTACGGGCAGTCTTGGATGTTGACGCCCTGGTTGCTCACAACGCGCACGTTGACGTTGGTGTCCTGCGCCGCCAGCTCCCCGACTGGAAGACGCCGGAGGTCTTCGACACACTCAGGCTCGCTCGCCGGTTGATGCCGGATCAGGGCGACTACCGGCTCGGCAGCCTGGTCGAGGCGTTCACACTGGCCGAGGATCTACCCGACGACCTCTCACCGCACCGCGCCACCTATGACGCGCTGGTGGCGGCCCGGTTGTTCGTCACCCTCGCCACCAAGGCCGCGACGTGGGAAGCGCTGCGCGGCCAAACGCCCGGAGGGAGCGAGGATGAACCTCCGGCCCTCTTCTGATCATCCGCATGGCGTGTTCGTCTCAGTGGACGGGCCGAGCGGCGCGGGGAAGTCGACCATCGTGCAGCACCTGGCACACCTTCTCGTCGCCGCGGGCGATGATGTCCACGTCACGGCCGAGCCGTCCACGGGGCCTATCGGGCAGCTCTGCCGCGAGGTGACCGAGACGGTCACGGGTCACGCGCTGGCCTGCTTGTACGCGGCCGACCGCTACCACCACCTTGAGGTGGAAGTCCGGCCGAACCTTGAAGCCGGCCGCGTGGTGTTGAGCGACCGCTACCTCCCGTCCGGTCTGGTGATGCAACGCTTCGACGGGGTCGATCTCACCTTCCTCTGGCAGCTCAATGCCGAGGCTGACCGGCCCGACCTGGCCGTCATCCTCGACGCCGATCCCGAGGTCGTTGCCGAACGGCTGACCGATCGTGGCCCGCACAACCGCTTCCAGCTCCCGCCCGACAGCTCTCGCGCCGAAGCCCGCTTCTACCGGCAGGCCACCGAGCGGCTGATCCAGGCCGGTTTCAACGTGCTGCGAGTGGATGTCAACCGCCAGCCCCCCCGAACAGTCCGCAGCACTCATCCGTGACCGCCTACTCGCCTTCTT
>NZ_CEVIVD010000122.1:9597-11714 GCF_982290655.1 Protofrankia sp. CiP1_Cm_nod3 | reverse complement strand
CCCTTCCGAAGCTGGATCATTCGGTTTGACGTGATGACTGCGTCAATCTATCGTCGATGCGTGCTGTACCCCACCCCGGCCCTCCGCCCTGCCGACGATCAGGTGCTCGGTGAGATCGACGGTATGCGGGAGGCGCTGCGGCACCAGATCCGGACCACGCCGTCGAAGTGGACCGAGGGGCTCCGGAAGTTCCTGACCGCCGATGCCGTCGCGGCCTCGAACTCCATCGAGGGCTTCAGGGTATCCACGGTCGACGTCCAGGATCTGATGGACGGCGAGCGAGACGTCGAGGTCTCCGACGAGAACCGTGAGGAGACCCTCGCTTATCAGCGGATGATGACGTACATCCAGACGCTCCACGATGCCGCGGACTTCAGCTACAGCAAGAGCCTGCTCAACGCTCTGCACTGGATGTTGCAGGGCCACCGTCACACCGCGCGCAGGCCGGCCGGGCAGTGGCGCCGCGGCCCCGTCCACGTCACCGACGCCCGCGACCCCGGCATCGCGGCCTACACGGCCCCGGACGCCGATGCCGTCCCCGCGCTGATGCGGGAACTCGTCGACTGGCTGGGCGCCGACAGCGGCACCCATCCGCTGGTGCGAGCGGCGATGGCGCATCTGCACCTGGTGTCCATCCATCCCTGGGCCGACGGGAACGGCCGGATGGCCCGTTCGCTGCAGACGCTCATGATCGCACGTGAGGGTGTCCTGGCCCCGGAGTTCTCGTCCATCGAGGCGTGGCTCGGCCGTCCCGGCAACACCTGGGAGTACTACCGCGAACTCGCCGACCGGGGCCCGACGTACCTTCCCGACCAGGACGTCTCCAGCTGGATACGCTTCAATCTGACCGCCTACCACCAGCAGGCCCAGAGCGTTCAGGGCCGGCTCGACCGCTCCGGGCGGGTAGGGGGCGCGCTCTTCGCATTCGCCGGGAGCACCGGTCTGGACGAGCGGGTGGTCACCGCCCTGCACGACGTGGCCGTGGCCGGCCGCGTCCGCCGCTCACGCTACGAGCATGCCGAGGGGCTGAGCCTGCAGCAGGCGCAACGCGACCTGCGCGACCTCACCGCCGCCGGAGTCCTGGAACCGGTCGGCCGGACCCGGGCCCGCTACTACACGGCAGGCCCCCGCTTCCCTCAGCCGGCACTCGATGTCGCCCGCACACCCATGACCCTGAGGAATCCCTACACCAGCTGATAAGCAAGCCGCCGCTCGTCGGACGTAAGCTTTACTTATGGCGACAGAAGTAAAGCGGCGGCCCGGTGTCACCAGGGTCTCCCGCAAGCACCAGGTCACACTGCCTGTCGACGTGCTTCGGGCCGCGGGCCTTGGTCCCGGCGACGAGCTTCGGGTGACTGCCGACGGGCGCGGCAGGCTGGTCCTCACCGCTGTTCGGGATCCCCTCGAGGAGCTGATCGGTTCCGCCCCGGGGCTGTCCGCCGTGACCGATCTTGAGATGCTGCGGAACGAATGGGAGCGGTAGTCCTCGACACGAGCGTGATCCTCGCGTTGTTCGACCCGCAGGACGCCCTGCACGCCTGTTCAGCCCAGGCGGCCCGCCGTCGGCGTGACGCCGGTGATGTTTTCCTGCTGCCGGCAACCGTGCTGGCCGAGCTGCTCGTGGGCGCCGCGCGCAGGAGCGAGGAGGAGGTCGCCACGCGCCGGCGGCTTACCACCGCCGCGTTCGGGCCGCCGTATCCCGTGGACGAGGCTGTCGCGGTCGCCGCCGCCCTCCGGCGGGCGCGGCACCAGTCCTTACGACTACCGGACGCGCTCGTGCTCGCTACCGCTGACGTCGTCGACGCTGACACCATCCTGACCGGTGACAGGCGCTGGAAGGGCCTCGACAGCCGGGTCAAGGTCGTCCAGTAGGCGCGGGGATGACGCCAGGGGCGCGGGTCGGTCGCTGGCATCCTCCACGGTCAGAAGTCCTCGTCGAAGGTGACGGTTCCGGTCAAGGAAGACCCAGTTCGTCCCGGACGCCAGCCCGTTGAGCAGGCCCCGGGATCTCAGGAAGTACACATAGGCGAAGGCGCGGGCCCGCTCGACGTGTACTCGCTGCGCCAGCCGCTCGGCGTCGTCGCCGGGATCACCCTGTCCAGCTTCCCCGCCATGAT
>NZ_CEVIVD010000122.1:0-9538 GCF_982290655.1 Protofrankia sp. CiP1_Cm_nod3 | reverse complement strand
CCGAAACCTGTTCCGGGCCCGGGCCGCCGTGGCCCGGGTTATCGTGACGACCGGTCAGGTCTGGCTGTTGAGATAGCCGATGCCCATCGCGCCCCACCATCCGGCCTGGGACAGCAGGTTACTGATCACCGATCGGGCCAGGAGCATCCGGGACGCAACGGTGGCGGACCGTTCCAGACGGTGCTGGACCGCCTGGATATGCAGGCCGTTGAGCGCGATGAGGAGCACCAGCCCGATCTTCACCCGTGTTATCGGCGTGGACAGGTCGGGATGCAGCAGGACACCGCTGAGCACGAGCCCCGCCAGCCCGGCCCAGATCAGCAGATGCAGGCCGTCCGCCACCCGGATGATGTCCGGGAAGCTGCGCCGGCCGGACAGCCACAACAGCGCGAAGAAGTCGATGGCGAGGACCGCGCCGAACCCTGCCACGAGTGAGGCGAGATGGACGAACAGGGCGGCGGTGTGCAGGACCGGGTCGGCGGTGACGTGGGTGGCGGTCCAGACGGCCGCCGCCCACCCGATGATGAGGATCATCCCGGCCGCGAGGAAACGGGCCCACCGTGGCAGAACTCCGCCGTTGGGTGGGGAGGCCTGGGTGATGATCAGAGCCGGGACGGGTCGCGTGTCCGCGGCCAGGGAAATGAGCTGATCGGGAGCTGTCCCTCCACCATCGGTCATGATCAGTGCTTGAGCGTGACGTCGGTGAAGGTGGCAGTCGCGCCGCTGGCCAACGCTGGCGTATGACCTTCCTCACCGTGCTGGAAGAAGGTCGGTATCCCGACTGTCGCGCGCAGCGTGTAGCTGCCGTCCCGCGGGATTGTGAAGTTGTCCGTGTGGTGGAAGCACTCGGCGTAGCAGAAGTTGAGCGTCTTCTCGTCCACGGCCGTGCCCTTGTCGTCGACGACCGCGAGTGTGACCGGTGCGTTCGGCACGATCCGGCCGGTGGCCGCCTCGATGGGGATGATCTCGATGTGGTGTGTCTCGCCGGCGGCGGGCCTGCGGAGCACCTGTTGCCCGTCGTTGCCCTCATACCAGCTTTCGGTGGCCTCGACCACGCCCTCCGGCGCCGCGGTGGAGGCGGTCGAGGTGCTGGCCGGGTGTCCCGGGGATGTCGTCGTGGCGCCGGTCGTCGAGTCGTCGGAGCAGGCGGTGAGGCCGAGCGGCAGGGAGACGGGCAGCGCGAGAAGGGCTGTTCGCCGGGACACGCATCCTCCTTCAGGAAGGCTTAACTATTAAGTTAGGATAACCTAAATGAATCACGTTTCGTCAACTAAATAACTCTTTCCACCTATGGAAACACTCTCCGTGATAACTATGGGCTGATGGGAGGCCTCGGCTTCCCGGCGCACCGTCGACAAGGATGATCCGACAAGGATGATCCGAATCATGCCCGGGTGCTCATGGGCCTTGCGTGAGGCGGCGGACAGGCGTGGGAGAAGAAGGTGGGCCGGTCAGTCATGCCGGAAACCGGCGCCGGTGCGGTCGAGCGGGTCGGGCGGGAGCCCGAGGGAGGTGGCGCGCAGGTGCTCCCAGGCGGCCAGCCGACTGAAGTCGGGGACGGCGCGTATCTGCTGGCTGTCGGTGAGGAAGGGGCCGGGGAGCAGCACGGTCATCTGAAAATCTGACCGCCGCCGACGATATCGACCCTGCGCCCGCGGTCCGCCGGGAATCCTGACGGTACAGATTCTGGTAGTACAAGCTCCGGCAGCACACATGACGGCACGTGCGGGCACCACGTACACCGACCGCCTCTCCAGCACCTCGTGGAATGGGTCTTTCCGGTGCCGTGGCCGGTCTCCTGGCTGACGGGTCCGCGCCTCCGGCCGGCCTTCCCAGGCGTGTGACGCCCAGTGACCTCCGCTGCGCCGCGGACGAGGCCGAAGACTTCCCGATCACAGTGGCGAGGGCCGCGCCGGTACTCCACCGGCTTCCCGAACACCACGGCCGGATCAGGCTACCCATCCGGGCCGGACACCTACAAGGATTGACATCTGAGCAGATGGCCAACTATGCGGCAGGGCCGCGCAGGGGGCTGCTCCACGGGGGCTGCCCCACGCAGGGGTGAGGCGTGGGCGGCGGCCGTCGATGGGAGTATGCGATCCATGCACCGCATCGCGCCGGCCCGGCCGGCCAAGGTGATCGACGGCGACCGGGCCTGCGATGCCGCAGGCGCGGTGGCGGACCGGGGCCGCATCCAGCACTGGGCGGCACGGTTCGCGATACTCGCGGACCCGGGGCGCCTCGCGATCATGATCGCGGTCCGTCATGCCGGCCCGATCTCCGTCTCCGGCCCGGCGGCCGGAGTGGGCATGAACGACACAGCGGTCTCGCAGGCGTTACGCATTCTCCGTTACCACGCCGTGGTCTCCCCGCACCGGGACGGACGTGTCATCTGCTACACCCTCAGTGACAACAGCACTGTCGACCTGCTGGACGGCGTCCATCCCGCCCCCGTTCTCGCGCACAACGGCACCGCGCACCCGGACAGCTCCGAGGAGAAACCGCACCCGCCGGCGCCGGCGACGGGCTGAGTGTCTGTCGCGGTGAGCCTGCCGAGGTGAGACGTCATTTTTTCGGGGGTCTGCTCATCGTCCGCCGGTGACGTATTGTCGTCCACGCCACGGACCCGCTGATCTGGAAGACGGGTATCGGCAGCAGGACGGCCGACACCGCGCTGCCGGACAGCGGCACCGTGCGCGCGCACCAGAACCGCGCGAAGGCCGCGTCGCGGTACAGCGACGCGGCCTGGCGGTGGTGCGTTTTTCGCGGCCCTGGCCGCCTCCTCGGCCTCCCCGGGTTCCGCGGCCTCACCGGTACCGGTGGCGACAGGCGCCCGGCGGTACCGACGAGGTGGCCCCTGCGGTGGCCCGCGGCCCGGGACGCTGCCGGCCGGCAGCGATGGTCACCAGCCGGCCGGCCACGACCCGGGTCAGCCCTGGCGGGACTGCCGGGCCGCGGTGTGGCGGGCCGCGACGTCGGCCCAGTTGACGATGTTCCACAGGGCGGTGACGTAGTCGGCCTTGACGTTCTTGTACTGCAGGTAGAAGGCGTGCTCCCAGGCGTCGAAGACCAGCAGCGGGGTGCTGCCGACGCCGACGTTGCCCTGGTGGTCGTAGACCTGCTCGATCAGGAGCCGGTCGGCGACGGGCTCGTAGGACAGCACACCCCAGCCGGAGCCCTGGATCGTGCTGGTGGCGGCGGTGAGCTGGGCCTTGAACGCGTCGAACGAGCCGAAGTCGTTGGCCACGGCGTCGGCGAGGGCGCCGTCGGGCTTGTCACCGCCGTCGGGGGAGAGGTTCTGCCAGTAGAGCGAGTGCAGGACGTGGCCGGAGACGTTGAACGCGAGCGTCTTCTCCAGGCCGACGATGGCGGCGAAGTCGCCCTTGTCGCGGGCCTCGGCGAGCTTGTCGAGGGTGGTGTTGGCACCGGCGACGTAGGCGGCGTGGTGTTTGTCGTGATGCAGCTGAAGGATCTCGCCGCTGATCGACGGCTCGAGGGCGGCGTAGTCGTAGGGCAGGTCGGGCAGTGCGTAGGTCGCCACTGGCGTGGAGTCCTCTCATCACGGTGAGAAATGGGACAGGTACAGGACGGAACACGGCGGATCCGTTCCTGGCTCTTGGGGCGCGGCCTCTCGGGGCGTGGCACCGGATGGGCTCGGCCGGCCGCGACGCGCGTGCGCCAGGCCGCCGGTCAGGGCGGCGGTCAGGGCGGCGGTCAGGGCGGCGGCTCGGTGACGTAGGCCCGTTGGATCGCGGCGAGCACGTCGCGCGGCCCACTGTCCGGGCCGGCGCGTTCGGCCAGGTGGTCGAGGGTGATGCCGCACAGCGTGGACAGGCCGAGGACGAGTTCGGCCACGGCCGCCGCGGGGTCCGCGCGCTCGGCGCCGTCGGCCATGACCCGCTGGACGCTGGCCCAGAAGAAGCCGGGGTCGTCGGCCGAGTCGGTGTAGGCGGTCATGACCTCGATCGCCACCGGCAGGCATCCCCCGGGGCCGCTCCCGATGTCACGCATCGCTACTCCTTGTCGTCAGCGCCGTCTACAACGATGCCTGTCGCGGCGTCCACCGGCGTCGTCACGAACGCCATCGTGAAGTACTTGTAATAAGGCTGTAACTGTAGGCCGTCCACAGTCGAAAAATGTAACTATATGTTTATCTATAATTACTATTAGTGGTAATTTGTTATACGCGATGAGGTCCGGCCTGCTCGCCGAGTGTGTCTCCTTCTCGCGGCCGTGCCGGCGCTCCCATGGCCGCCTCTCGCTACGCTCCGCTTCTTCCCGCTCCGCTTCGTTCGGCTTCGCTTCGTTCGGTTTCGTTCCCGCGCGTCGCGCCGGTGGCGAGCGGCCGGGCGAGGGCGACAGTTTGCAATCTATTACTTCCTGCAAGTGTCTTGCAGGAAGTGGCGGAGATGGTTAGCGTCCGCAGGCGCACCCACCCCGTCGGCGCTGCCGGGGCCGTCCATCCGGGAAGGATTCCGTCATGGCCGCTCAGGTCGACACCCCGCGCGCGGCGCGGCTCACCCGCATCCGCCAGGCACTCGGCCCGCGGGAGTGGGCGAGCGTGGCCGGCATGGCCGGCGTCATCATCGGGCTGCACGTGACCGGCTGGTTCGCCCTGATCGCGATCATCGCTCCGCGGCACTACCACTTCGGCGCCGACGGCCAGGTGTTCGGCATCGGCCTCGGGGTCACCGCCTACACCCTGGGGCTGCGCCACGCCTTCGACGCCGACCACATCGCCGCGATCGACAACACCACCCGCAAGCTGATGACCGACGGCCAGCGGCCGCTGTCGGTCGGGTTCTTCTTCTCCCTCGGCCACTCCACGATCGTCTTCGCGCTGGCGTTCCTGTTCGGCATCGGGATACGTTCGCTGGCCGGGCAGGTCGAGGACGACGGCTCCACCCTGCACGCCGTCACCGGCTGGATCGGCACCACCGTCTCCGGCGGCTTCCTCTACCTCATCGCCGCGATCAACCTCGGCGTGCTGCTGGGGATCCTGGGGGTGTTCCGGGACATGCGGCACGGGCGCTACGACGAGGCCGCCCTCGAGGAGCAGCTGAACTCCCGCGGCCTGATGAACCGGCTGCTCGGCCGCGTCACCAGGGCGATCACCAGGCCGTGGCAGATGTACCCGCTGGGTGTCCTGTTCGGTCTCGGCTTCGACACCGCCACCGAGGTCGCGCTGTTGTTCCTGGCCGCCGGGGCGGCCGGGGCCGGGCTGCCCTGGTACGCCATCCTCGTGCTGCCGGTCCTGTTCGCCGCGGGCATGAGCCTGCTGGACACCATCGACGGGTCGTTCATGAACTTCGCCTACGGCTGGGCGTTCTCCAGGCCCGTCCGCAAGGTCTACTACAACATCATGATCACCGGGCTGTCGGTCGCGGTCGCCTTCCTCATCGGCACTGTGGAACTGCTCGGCATCCTCGCCGAGAAGGCAAGCCTCACCGGCGGTTTCTGGGACTGGGTCAGCGGCCTGGACCTCAACATCCTCGGCTACTTCGTCGTCGCCCTGTTCGCCCTGACCTGGGCGGCCGCGCTGCTGGTGTGGAAGTACGGGCGCATCGAGGAGAAGTGGTCCCCCAGCAGCCGCGAGCACACCCGACAGGCCGAGCCCGCGAGCTGACCTCGGCCGCGCGCCCGGCGCGGCCGCCGTTCCGGCAGTGGTCGATCATGTCCGCATCCGCGCACACGCCCGCCGGCGGGTGGACGGGGCGGGCGGACGGTGCGGGCGGGTCATCCCACAGCCGGACGGAGTTCATCCCAGAGGGTGATGCGGGCCACGTTCCCCCGGAATATCGTCCTCAGCTGTGTAAGGAATGATTTCGGCGAACGAGGATCTGTTCCATACGGGGCGAACGTGCGGGATACCGCGGGCGGACGGCGTGGAGGGCCTGGTGGTCGAGGCGTTTGTGGTCGTCGGTGTGACGCGACGGGCCCGGCTGGCGGACCCCTGTTCGTTCCGGC
This sequence comes from Protofrankia sp. CiP1_Cm_nod3, assembly GCF_982290655.1. NCBI lineage: Bacteria > Bacillati > Actinomycetota > Actinomycetes > Frankiales > Frankiaceae > Protofrankia > Protofrankia sp. CiP1_Cm_nod3. The sequence continues at coordinate 3,571 of NZ_CEVIVD010000122.1, read as the reverse complement.
GGCCGGCCGGCGCGTACCGGCCCCGCCCGGAACGCGCCGGCCGGACACTGCCGGGCGCCGTGGTGGGCTGTTGTCGTCCGGCCCCGCGGGTGGGCTGAACATTTCCCGGGAAGGCCCGTCTCCCCGAGCGGGCCGGTATCTCCCGAGAAGGTCGATATTTCGAAGTTCCGAGTTTTTGTTCCGGCTCGTGAAGGCTCGCGCAAGGACAAGGAGAAGTCGTGGCGCACTACAATTTCGGGATCAAATGGCTGAAAGCGTTCCGGGAGAGCGCTGAGGCGGTCTGCAAGCTCTACGACGACGAGAACTTCGTCTTCGAGGACGTGATGCTCGACCAGCACAACATCAACAACAAGCCGGATCTGCATCGCCTTTTCGCCCCGTACGCGAACAAGGACCCGGAGAACGGCATTGGCATCCACAACTTCCGGATTCGCTCCTACATCGGCAACGAGCGGGTGGGCCTGCTCCGCTGGGAGTGGAGCCCCGAGCACGCCGCGGTCTTCCTCGGCCTGGACGTCGCGAACAAGCCGTTCGGCACCCAGGGCCACACCTTCCACATCTACAACGAGAAGGGCCTGATCGTCCGCGAGTCCTCCTGGTGGGACGCGTCCGCGGTGCTGCGCGCGGTCGGGCCCGTCAGCCCCACCAAGAGCCTGACCGGCACCAAGCCCACCACGGTGAAGGTCTCCACCGGCGCCCCCTTCACCCGGGCGGCCAGCGGCCTGGAGCACGCCCAGCGGTGGGCCGCCGCCCTCGGCGGGGACACGGCCGCCCTGGCCGACCTGTACGCCGACTACTTCACCCTCGAGTGGACCAAGGTCGACGACCACCTCGACGACACCGTCACCGACCGCGAGACCCTTGTGGAGCGGCTCGGCGGGATCGCCAGCGGGGAGAACGGCACCTACACCTTCACTCCCACCGCGTGGTTCGGCGGGCCCGGCGACAGCTACGGCCTCATCCACTGGAACGTCCGGATCGAGGGGGCCACGACCTACCGTGGCCTGCCCACCAGCGGCAAGACGCTGGAGACCCTCGGCTCGACGTTCCACCAGTTCGACTCCGAGGGAAAGATCATCCTTGAGTCGACCTACTGGGAGGACAACCGCGTCTTCGAGGCGCTCGGGGTGCCGGTCATCCGCCCGCACTACTGGGACGAGAACTTCGATCCGGCCAGCCTGCTGCCCGGATAGCACAGGGCCCGGGCACACACCCGGTCGCTGACGGCGACGGGATGCGAGCGGGACCTGCGGCGGCGGTGCCAGGCGAGGATTCGAGATCCGGTGACAGAGCCGGTCCGGGTACCTCCGCCACGGCCCGCCGCCTGTTCGCGTGCGCGCACCGTTCGCGGGCGGCGCGCCCGGGCGTCCCGCCCGGCGCCCTGTCCGGGCCCTGGCGGGCGGCGCCCGGGACGCCCTGTTCGCGCTCTCTTTGTACGTCAGGTATCTATTTGTACGTCGGGTGTGTCGGCTGCTCGGTCCAGATGGTCTTGCCCAGGCGGCTGTAGCGGCTGCCCCACCGCCGGGTCATCTGGGCCACCAGGAACAGGCCGCGGCCCCCCTCGTCGGTGCTGCGGGCATAGCACAGCCGTGGCTGGGTGAAGCTGGCGTCCGAGACCTCGCAGACGAGCAGGTCGTCGCGGATCAGCCGGACCCTGATCGGGCCCTGCGCGTACCGGATGGCGTTGGTGATCAGCTCGCTGATGACCAGTTCCGTGCTGAAGGACAGGGTGTCCAGGTCCCAGTCGGCCAGCTGCCGGGTCGTGAGGCCACGGACCTCGGAGACCACGGACGGGTCGGCGGGGAACTCCCACTCGACGACGGCCTCGGCCGTCACGGTGCGGGTGCGGGCGAGCAGGACGACGATGTCGTCCGCGGGCGGGGCCGAGGAGGTGTCGCCAAGGAGGGCCTGGCCGATGTCGTCCAGAGACCGGTCGCTCTCGCAGAGTGACTCCAGGTGTCCGTGGAGCCACTCCATCCCCTGGGTGACGTCGCGGTCGTACCGGTTGAGCAGGCCGTCGGTGTACAGGGCGAGGACGCTGCCGGGCGCCAGCGTGATCTCGGTGACCTCGAAGGGCATCCCGCCCACGCCGAGCGGCGGCCCGGGGGTGACGTCGACGAAGTCGACCTTGCCCTCCGGCGTCACCACGGCCGGCGGCGGATGCCCGGCGCTGGCGATCGCGCAGCGGCCGGAGACCGGGTCGTACACCGCGTAGACGCAGGTCGCGCCCACCGTGTCCCGCCGGGACGGGTCGGCCTCACTGGCGAGCCGCTGCACGAGGTCGTCGAGGTGGGCGAGCAGTTCGCCGGGCTCGAGGTCGAGATCGGCCAGGGTCTGCACGGCGGTACGCAGCCGTCCCATGGTGGCGCTCGCGGGCAGGCCGTGCCCGATGACGTCACCGACGACGAAGGCCACCCGCAGCGAGGACAGCGGGATGACGTCGTACCAGTCACCGCCCACCTGGCGCCCGCGGTCGGCCGGGACGTACCTGCCGGCGGTCTCGGCCGCGGTGGTGTCGGTCCTCGCCTGGGGCAGCAGGGCCCGCTGCAGCGCGATGGCCGCCCGGCGCTCGCGGGTGTACCGGCGGGCGTTGTCGATGCTCAGCTCGGCGCGGGAGACGATCTCCCGTAGCAGCTTGCGGTCGTCCCGGTTGAAGACCGGGGCCGAGCCGGTCCGCCACACGCTGACGATCCCGAACAGCAGGCCGCGGACGTACAGGGGCGCGCTCATCCCCGAATGCGCGTCCAGCGGGATCATCGCGTCCGTGAAATCGCTCGCGTAGGGGACGACCTCCGCCCGGGTGGTGGCCATCAGAACCCTGCCGCGCTGCAGGCTGTGGATTTCGAACCCGTCCGGGAACGGCGGGATCGGCATGTCCGTCCGGATGAATCCGGGATGCCAGGAACCGTGGTGGCGGACCGCGGCGACGCGCCGCAGGCGCAACTGTCCACCGCCGAATGTTTGCGGCGGCTCGTCTCCGGCCCGCACGGCTTCACTGAGATCGACCGTGGCCACGTCGGCGAGGGCCGGGACGAGGACCTCGGCCAGATCCTGGGCCGTGTGGTCGACGTCCAGTGAGCGGCCGATACGTTTGGCCGCCGCATAGAGCAGATACAGATCGTGCGGGTTCTGCTGCTGTCCGGTCATATCAGATCCATGGCACATTCCAACGACGTCGCATGAAACACGATCCCGATACCAGGCCTCCGTATCGTGCTGAAGGAGCACACGCCCGGCTCATGGGGCGACGTCGCAGAATACCATCCGATACGGTTTCCCGGCCGATTCACCGGTAGCTCCCGCCGGACGCCCCGCGGATATTCCTGCCTGGCGGGACGGAGCGGCCACGCGGCCGGCGGGCGCGGCGCGCAACGCGGCCGGGGGCACCTCCTGCGTGCACCTCCTGTGTGCGTCCGGTACATGGCTGCGCTGTCCTCCGCTGGCCGTCCCCGGTCGGCCCGGGCCGCGGTCAGTTCTGACTGTCGACTGGCTGGTGGGCGGTAGCGTCCGGTACATGCCCCCATCGCGGCCCGCGTCCCAGCCCACTTCCCGGGCGGCCGCCGCCGGCGGG
>NZ_CEVIVD010000121.1:11292-14988 GCF_982290655.1 Protofrankia sp. CiP1_Cm_nod3 | reverse complement strand
GGTGGGAGCTCCTGCTGCGCCGCTGCCCGGGAACGCCCTCACGTCCTCACCCCAGGATGTGCTGCGGGCGGCTTCCGCCGAGAACTTCCCGGTGTCTCCGCTGATCCTGCCGGCCCGGCAGCGGCAGCACCTGTTCGCGATCTACGGATTCGCCCGTCTCGTCGACGACATCGGTGACGAGGCGGCCGGCGACCGGCTCGCGCTGCTCGACGCGCTGGAAGACGATCTTGAGAAGATCTGGGGCGGGACGCCGACACTCCCGGTCATCCAGGCGCTGGCGCCGACCGTCCGGGAATGCGGCCTGGCGCCGGAGCCGTTCCGCCGGCTCGTCGCGGCCAACCGGCAGGACCAGCTGGTCACCCGCTACGACACCTTCGACGACCTGCTGCGTTACTGCACCCTGTCCGCCGACCCGGTGGGGCACATGGTGCTCGGTGTCTTCGGCGTCAGCACCCCTGACCGGGTCGAGCTGTCGAACCGGGTCTGCACGGCGCTGCAGATCGTCGAGCATGTACAGGACGTGGCCGAGGACTATGCCGCCGGCCGGATCTACCTGCCCCGGGAGGACCTCGACAGCTTCGGGGTACGTGAGCGGGACCTCGCGCACCCCAGCGCCGGCCCGGCGGTACGGGAGCTGATCGCCTTCCAGGTGCTGCGCGCCCGCCGGATCCTCGACGAGGGCACACCGCTGGTGGGCCTCGTCGAGGGCCGGCTGCGGCTGGTCCTGGCCGGGTTCGTCGGCGGTGGCCGCGCGGCGCTGGACGCGGTCGAGCGGGCCGGGTGCGACGTCCTCGGCGGCGCCCCGACCGCGCCGAAGCCGCGGATCGCCCGCTACGCCCTGACGGTGGCGCTGGCCTCGCTCACCCCGTCCGCCAGGCGGGCGGCCCGCTCGGCGCGTGTCGCGCTGCCGCCGCTGGTCACCGGCGGCGGGATCATCAACAGGCCCGCCGCGGGTGGAGGTGGCGAATGATCTACGACGGTCGTTTCCGGTCGCCGACGGTAGAGGAAGCGTACGCGTCCTGTGAGGCGTTGACCCGCGAGGCCGCGCGCAACTTCGCCTACGGCATCCGGCTGCTGCCGGTCGACAAACGGGCGGCGCTGTCCGCGGTGTACGCCTTCGCCCGCCGGCTCGACGACATCGGCGATGGCGACCTGCCCCTCGAGGAGAAGGCCACCCGCCTGGCCGTGGCCCGGGCGGACATCACAGGGCTCGGCGCGGCCGGCTCCGACCCGGTTCTGATAGCTCTGGATGACGCCTGCCGGCGGTTCCCCATCCCGCTGGACGCCTTCTGCGAACTGATCGACGGTGTCGAGATGGATCTGCGTGGGGTCACCTACGAGTCCTTCGACGACCTTGTCGAGTACTGCCGACGGGTGGCCGGCACGATCGGGCGCCTGTCACTGGGGATCTTCGGCACGCAGGCGGCGCGCGCGGACGCGGGAGCCGCCACGGTCGCCGACGAGCTCGGGATCGCCCTGCAACAGACCAACATTCTCCGAGACGTCCGGGAGGACCTGATTACCGGCCGGATCTATCTGCCCCGGGCCGAACTGGAAAAGGCCGGGATCACCCTTGCCCTCGGCCCGGACGGCCGGCTCGGCGGTCCCGAGGACGCACTCGTCGATTACCTCCGGGAGTGCGCGCAGCGGGCCGACGAATGGTACGGGCGCGGTCTGAAACTGCTGACCATGCTCGACCGGCGCAGCGCCGCCTGCTGCGGGGCGATGGCCGGGATCTACCTGCGGCTCAACCGCCGGATCAGGACCGACCCCACCCCCGTCCTGCAGCAACGGCTGTCGCTGCCGGGCTGGGAGAAGGCGGTGGTGGCCGCGCGCAGCCTGGCCGGGCGCCCGGAGGTGTCGGCCGCATGAGCGTGGGCACCGGGACGCCGTCGGACGCGGCACCGTCACAGCGGACGCGGGCTGTCACGGCATCACCCGCCGCGGCACAGCCTGCCGTGACGCTTGCCGTCGGGCCGCCGCCGGCGCCGGGCGGCCACCGGATGGTCGTCGTCGGTGGCGGGCTCGCCGGCCTGTCGGCCGCGCTGACCGCCGCGGACATCGGCGCGGACGTGACCGTGCTGGAGGCGCGGCCGCGGCTGGGCGGCGCCACCGCCTCGTTCGCCAGGGACGGGCTGTGGGTCGACACCGGCCAGCACGTCTTCATGCGCTGCTGCACCGCCTACCGTGGGTTCCTCCGCCGGCTCGGCGTCGAGCACCTGACCACCCTCCAGCCGCGGCTGGACGTCCCGGTGCTGCTCGCCGGCTCCGGTACGAACGCCCGGCTGCGGCGTACCCGCATCCCCTGGCCGGCGCCGCTGCACCTGACCCCGGCGCTGCTGGGATACCGCGCGTTCCCGCTCGGCCAGCGGCTGCGGGCCGCGCTCGCCGCCTACCGGCTGGGCCGGCTCGACCCGAGCCGGCCCGAGGTGGACGGTGTCTCGTTCGGCAGCTGGCTGGCCCGCCGGGGCCAGTCACCGGCCACGATCGAGGCGCTGTGGGAGCTGCTGACCGTCGCCACCCTCAACGCCCCCGCGGACGCGGCCTCCCTCGGGCTCGCCGCCAAGGTCGTGCGCACCGGCCTGCTGGAGCGGGCCGACGCCGGGGACATCGGCTGGGCGGAGGTGCCCCTCCAGCGGCTGCACGGGGAGGCGGCGGCCTCGGAGCTCGCCGACGTCGGCGCGGACGTGCGGACCGGCGTGAAGGTCCGTACGATCGACCGGACAGCCACCGGGTGGCGGGTGGTCACCGACAGCGGCACGCTCGACGCCGACTCGGTGGTGCTCGCCGTGCCACCGCCGGCGGCGGCCGCCCTGCTGCCCGAGGGCGCGGTGGCGGATCCGGAACGGTTCGTCGACCTCGGCTCGTCACCGATCGTCAACGTCCATATGATCTACGACCGGCCGGTGCTGGCGGGGCCCTTCCTGGCCGTGGTGGGCTCCCCCGTCCAGTGGGTCTTCGACCGGACGGCCTCCAGCGGGATCGCCGAGTCGGTGGCCGATCACCCCGAGCGCGCGGGCGCGCAGTACCTGGCGATCTCCCTGTCGGCCGCGGACGACTGGATCGACCGGCCCGCCGGTGAGATCCGTGACATCTTCGTCGAGGAGATGCGTCGGCTACTGCCCGCCGCGCGGGACGCCGAGGCGGTCGAGGTGTTCGTCACCCGGGAACGCACCGCGACGTTCCGGCAGGCCCCCGGTACCCGGGCGCTGCGCCCCGGCCCGGCCACCGGACTGCCCGGCCTCGCGCTGGCCGGCGCGTGGACCGATACGGACTGGCCCGCGACCATGGAGGGCGCGGTGCGCAGCGGGCTGGCCGCGGCGAAGGTGGCGCTCGGCGGCTGGCGCCCCAGGCCACCGTCACCCGGCCCGGCCCGCCGGTTGCTGCCCGTGGTCGTGACATCCGGTGGTGCTCCTGCGCAGCTGGGAGGATGCGGGTCGTCGCCGGTCAGCCCGTGTAAAACATCACAATCGTCCCGGACGCCGGAGACCAAGGTCCCTGGCGAGAGACCGTCGTCTTCTAGCCCACCGGGATCATCGGCTCCCAGGCCGACGGGCGCACCGAGCGCCCCGCCGCTGCCGGCGGCATCCCCACAGCCGAGTCCACCGTCGACCCCACCGACTCCGCCCAGTTCGCCCGCTTCGCCGGCTCCGCCCGCCTCGCCGGTGCCGCCCAGCTCGTCGGCACCGCCGGCCC
>NZ_CEVIVD010000121.1:7490-10487 GCF_982290655.1 Protofrankia sp. CiP1_Cm_nod3 | reverse complement strand
GCCCGGCACTGGCACTGCTGTCCGCGGAGGCGGCCGGCGCCGCGGCCGAGACCGGGCTGCCCGGCGCGGTCGCGGTCGAACTCGTCCACGACTTCTCCCTGCTGCACGACGACCTCATGGACGGCGACACCGAGCGCCGCCACCGGCCCACCGCCTGGACCGTCTTCGGCGCGGACGGCGCGATCCTCGCCGGTGACGCCCTGCTGGGGCTGGCGACCCAGGTACTGCTGGAGGTCGAGGGGGAGCCGGGCCGCCGCGCTGCGATCATGCTCGGCGCGGGTGTCCAGGACCTTGTCCGCGGCCAGGCCGAGGACCTGTACTTCGAGACCCGCAACGACGTCACCGTCGCCGACACCCTGACGATGGAGGACGGCAAGACCGGCGCGCTGCTGTCCTGCTCGGCCGCGATCGGCGCGGTGCTCGCGGGCGGGCGGGCGGAGCTCGTCGACGGCCTCGCCGAGTTCGGCTCCCGGCTGGGGACGGCCTTCCAGCTCGTGGACGACCTGCTCGGCATCTGGGGCGACCCGGCGGTGACCGGCAAGCCCGTGCTGTCGGACCTGCGCTCGCGCAAGAAGTCCGTCCCGGTCGTGGTGGCGCTGGAGGCCGGTGGCACCGACGCCGACGAGCTGCGTGCCTTCCTGGAGTCCTCGGGGGAGGCGTCCGAAAGCGAGCTGCACCACATCGCGGGGCTGGTGGAACGCGCCGGCGGGCGGGAGTGGACCACGGCCGAGGCCGACCGCCAGCTCGACGCGTGCGCCAAACTGCTCGCGTCGCTGTCCCTGCCGCCGCTGGTGGAGACGGAACTGTTTGCCCTGGCCCGCTTCGTCACCGAGCGGGACCGGTGACGAAGCCGTGACACCGCTGTTCGTACCGCACCTGGATCCACATGTGGACGGGAGCTGCCGATGAGTTCGACCACCGACTACGAAGTCTCCCGCGAAACCTTTTCCGACACGGTGGCGGCAGCCGCCGTCCGGGCCCGTGACCACCTGCTGGGGCTGCAGTCCGACCAGGGCTGGTGGAAGGGCGAGCTTGAGACCAACGTCACCATGGATGCCGAGGACCTCATGCTCCGGCGGTTCCTCGGCATCCTCACCCCGCAGGAGGCCGAGGAGACCGCCCGCTGGATCCGCTCGCAGCAGAGCGCGAGCGGCACCTGGGCGACCTTCTACGGTGGCCCGCCCGACCTGAACACCACCTTCGAGGCGTACGTGGCGCTGCGCCTGGCCGGCGACAGCCCGGACGCGCCGCACATGCAGGCCGCGGCCGAGTTCGTCCGGGCGAACGGCGGCATCGCCCGCACCCGGGTCTTCACCCGGATCTGGATGGCGCTGTTCGGCGAATGGTCCTGGGACGACCTGCCGGTGATGCCGCCCGAGCTGGTGCTGCTGCCGTCGTGGTTCCCGCTCAACCCGTACGACTTCGCCTGCTGGGCCCGGCAGTCGGTCGTGCCGCTGACGATCGTCGGGACGTTGCGGCCGAAACGCTCCCTCGGCTTCAGGATCGACGAGCTCAGGGTCGGCCTTCCCCCGAAGCCGCTGGCGCCGCTGCGGTCCTGGCCGGGTGCGTTCGAGCGCCTGGACCGGCTGCTGCACCGCTACGAGCGCCGCCCGCTGAAGCTGATCCGCCGGCATGCGATGCGCCGGGCCGCCGAATGGATAGTCGCCCGCCAGGAGGCCGACGGCTGCTGGGGCGGTATCCAGCCGCCCTGGGTGTATTCGATCATGGCGTTGACCCTGCTGGGCTACCCCATGAATCATCCGGTGATCGTGGCCGGCCTGCGGGGGCTGGAGCGCTTCACCATCCGCGAGCGGACGCCTGCCGGGATGGTCCGCCGGCTGGAGGCCTGCCAGTCCCCGGTGTGGGACACCGCGCTCGCCGTCGTCGCCCTGCGTGACGCCGGTCTGGCCGCCGACCACCCGGCCATGGTGCGCGCCGCCCGGTGGCTCGCGGACGAGGAGGTCACCGTGGCCGGTGACTGGGCGGTGAAACGCCCGGCGCTGGCGCCCGGCGGGTGGGCCTTCGAGTTCGACAACGACCTGTACCCGGACGTCGACGACACCGCCGAGGTGGTGCTCGCCATCCAGCGCATCCTCGACCCGGGGCATGGGCGGGACGCGGCCGGCCCGCCGCACGCTCCGAGCGGGTTCGAGGCGGCCGAGCCCGAGCTCGCGGACCGGCTGCGGGCCGCGGGGCGCCGCGGGGTCGACTGGACCATCGGGATGCGCTCCGCGGGCGGGGCGTGGGGGGCCTTCGACGCGGACAACACCCGGACGCTCCCCACGAAGCTGCCCTTCTGCGACTTCGGTGAGGTGATCGACCCGCCGTCCGCCGACGTCACCGCGCATATCGTGGAGATGCTCGCCGAGGTCGGCCAGGCCGACAGCCCGGTCACCGAACGTGCGGTCCAGTGGCTGCTGGACAACCAGGAGCCGGGCGGGTCGTGGTTCGGCCGTTGGGGGGTCAACCACATCTACGGCACCGGCGCGGTCGTCCCGGCCCTGATCGTCGCCGGCGTCCCGGCCGACCATCCGTCGGTCGTCCGGGCGGTCCGCTGGCTGGTCGAGCACCAGAGACCCGACGGCGCGTGGGGCGAGGACCTGCGCTCCTACACCGACGACGCGTGGATCGGCCAGGGCGAGGCGACCGCGTCGCAGACGGCGTGGGCGCTGCTGGCGCTGCTCGCCGCCGACCCGGCGTCCCCGGCCGTCGAGCGCGGGGTGCGCTGGCTGGTCGACACGCAGCGTCCGGACGGGACCTGGGACGAGCCGTACTACACCGGCACCGGCTTCCCCGGTGACTTTTCGATCAACTACCATCTGTATCGGCTGGTCTTCCCACTGACCGCGCTCGGCCGGTACCTGAGTGGCAGGTCCGCGTCATGACCTTCTCGGCACCGGAGACATCCAGGACGCCGGTTCCCGCCGAAGCCCCCACGGCGCCGACGCGGGCATCCGCGGGACCGGCCACACCGGTACCGGCACCCACGGCGCCGGC
>NZ_CEVIVD010000121.1:5608-7412 GCF_982290655.1 Protofrankia sp. CiP1_Cm_nod3 | reverse complement strand
ACATGTGCCCGCGCCAGCCTCACCGGCACACCCGCCGGCAGCCGTACCGACGGCGGCGTCAGGTCCGCCGGCGGCACCGGCCGCGCCTTCCGTACGGAAATCGCTGCCTTTGGTAGTGACACCGTCGGTGGCGACGTCGTCGGTGGTGGCGGCAGACATGCCGGCGCAGGCCCCGGCGGTACCGGCATCCGGAGGCCTCCCGGCCGGGCGGGCCGGGGCCGGGACGCTCGGTGCGCCCGCGCCGGGCCGTCCGTCCCTCCCGCGGCGACGCCCGCGCCTGGTGGTGGCCGCGCCGCTGCGGCTGGAGGCGTGGGCCGCCGCCCGCTCGGGCCTGCCCGCGGGCACGATCCTCGTCCGCACGGGCATGGGGCCGGAGCACGCCAGCCGCTCCACCCGCATCATCCGGGAGGCGCAGGCCGACGCGGTCGCCCTGGTCGGCCTCGGCGGCGGCCTCGGCCCGGGGGTGAAGCCCGGGGACGTGGTGGTGGCCGACGAGGTCCGTACCGCCGACGGTTCGGTCAGCGCCCGCTGCCTGTCCGCGCCCCTGCTCGCCGGCGAGCTGCGGCGGGCCGGGCTGACCGTGCATGTCGGCCCGGTGGTGTCGGTGCCACGGCTCGCGGTCGGCACCGCGCGCACCGAGCTCGCGGCCACCGGCGCGATCGCCGTGGACATGGAGTCGGCCCAGGTCGCCCCGGGCGCGAACGGGGTGCCGCTGGCCATCATCCGCGTCGTCGTCGACACCGCCGAGCAGCCGCTGGGACGCCTCGACCTGGCCCGCCGGGGGATCGCCGGGCTGCGGACGATGATGACCTTCGGGCCGGTGCTCGAACGGTGGGCGGCGGCCGTCGGGCCGCGGCAGGTGCTGCTCGCCGAGCCCCGGGCGTTCTGCGCCGGGGTCGAACGGGCGATCGAGGTGGTCGAGCGTGCCCTGGAGCTGCACGGCGCGCCCGTCTACGTCCGCAAGCAGATCGTCCACAACAGCCACGTGGTCGCCGATCTCGCCAGCCGCGGCGCCGTCTTCGTCGAGGAGCTCGACGAGGTGCCGCCCGGGGCGACTGTGGTCTTCTCCGCGCACGGGGTCGCCCCGGCCGTGTGGGACCAGGCCGGTGACCGCAGCCTGTCGGTGATCGACGCGACCTGTCCGCTCGTGGAGAAGGTGCACGCCGAGGCCCGCCGGTTCACCGCGCGGGGGGACACCGTCCTGCTCATCGGCCATGCCGGGCACGAGGAGGTGGACGGGACCCTCGGGGAGGCACCAGGGAAGATCAAGCTGGTGGAGTCGCCCGCCGACGTCGCCCACCTGGAGGTCGACGACCCGCAGCGGGTGACCTACCTGATGCAGACGACGCTCGCCGTGGACGAGGCGGAGGAGGTGGTCGACGCGCTGCGCGGCCGCTTCCCGGCCGTGGTCGGCCCCGGGTCCGCGGACATCTGCTACGCGACGTCGAACCGGCAGAACGCGATCCGGCGGGTGGCTGACGAGGCCGACGTGGTGCTTGTCGTCGGGTCGCAGAACAGTGCCAACTCGCGCCGGCTCGTCGACGTTACTGAGCGTGAGGGCGTGCCCGCCTATCTTGTCGGGGACGTCGGTGAGGTGGAGATGAGCTGGCTGGCCGGCGCGGACACCGTCGGCATCTCCGCGGGCGCCTCCGCGCCTCCCACCCTGGTCGACGAACTGACCCAGGCGCTGTCGGGCCTGGGCCACACCACTGTCGGCGTGCGTTCGGTGGGGGCCGAGACGATTTCCTTCCACCTCCCCAAGGAGCTGCGCCGCTCGGTCCGGTGAGCACGGCCGGCCCGCCGG
>NZ_CEVIVD010000121.1:5034-5583 GCF_982290655.1 Protofrankia sp. CiP1_Cm_nod3 | reverse complement strand
ACTGCCCGCCGCGCTGGTCCCGCCGCCGATTCTTGTGGTGTATCGATTCCCCGGCCGGAACCGGCCGGGGAATCGGCGGTTCCTCGGTCCGCCGAAGCCAGGACAGCGCACATGAAAACAGTTGACTGAAGAATAGTTGACGTAGTTGAAGCGGCATGTCCGGCTACTGGGAGTCACATTTTCTGTCTTTGGCGCGGCCTTGTGGGTATGCGGTGAAAAACACAGGATGTGACTTCTGCTACGGTCCACCGAATGCGCCAGATGTCGACCAGCGAGGTTCTCACGGACCCGTCGTCGCCGTGCCGCGACCCTGGTTCTCTCGGCTCCCTGGACTCCCTGGACTCCCTGGACTCCCTGGACTCCCTGGGCTCCCTGGACTCCCTGGGCTCCCCTGGCCCCCGCGGGTCCTCCGAAGGCTTCTCCTCCAAGAGCTTCGAGGCTCTGGCGGACGCCGCAACGGCCAGCCGTGCTCCGGGCGCCCGCGGCCCGCTGCGACGGCCGCCGGGCGGACGGCGTGGCCCGGGCCGACAGCCGGGCCCGGGCCGACAG
>NZ_CEVIVD010000121.1:1022-5009 GCF_982290655.1 Protofrankia sp. CiP1_Cm_nod3 | reverse complement strand
CAGCGCCTGAGCCGGTGGCCCGGCCCCGGCCGGCGATGGCGGCCGTCCCGGGCCGGCCTCGCGCTCGCCGCCCTTGCCACGCTGTCCTTCGTGATGAGCGTGCTGCTGCAGCGCACGCTGTTCCGTCACGGCTCGGGCGACGCGGACGAGGCCGCCTATGTCATGCAGGCCAGGATGCTGCTGCACGGGCAGCTCACCCTCGACCAGAACCTGGTGGAGCCGTTCTTCCGCCCCTGGCTGACCGGCGTCCACGACGGGCGGGTGTTCACCAAGTACCTGCCGGGCTGGCCCGCGATGCTGGCCGCGTCCCAGCTGCTGTTCGGGACGATGATCGTCGCTCCGGCGCTGGTGGCGGCGGCCTGGGTGGCCGGGGTGTACCGCCTCGCCCGGGAGCTGTTCGACGATGTGGCCACCGCCCTCGTCGCCGCCGCCTTCCTGGCGTTCTCCCCGCTGGTGGTCGTGCACACGGCGCTGCCGATGGCGTACGCGTTCACCGCGGCGGCCCTGACGATCGCGGTCGCCGAGGTGGCGCGCGGCACCCGCACGGGCTCGCGCCTGTCACTGCTGGCCGGTGGCGCGGCGCTCGGCCTCGCGGCGACGGCCCGCCCGTTCGACGCGCTGCTGGTGACGCTGGTCTGCGCGCTCATCGTGGCAGGACGTTCCGTAACCGGCGCGCCTTCCGTCGGCGTTCTCCCCAGCGGTGGGCCTTCCGTCGGCGGGCTTTTCGTCGGCGGGCTTTCCTTCGGTGGGCTTTCCCTCGGCGGGCCCGCCGGTAGGCGGCTGCTGACGGTCAGCCGGTGGCGGCTGTCGCCGCGTGCCCTGCTGCGCCACACCTGGTGGACCGGGCTCGGGGCGCTGCCGTTCGCCGTGGCGGTGGCCGCCTTCTGCCGGCATGTCACCGGATCGGTGCGGCTGCTGCCGCTGGCCGCCGCCGACCCGCTGGACCGTTTCGGCTTCGGTGAGCGCCGGATCCTGCCGTCCGAACCGCCGTTCCTCTTCACCCGCCGGCTCGCGCTGCAGGCGTGGGAGGAGACCGTCGCCGCCGCCCCCGGCTGGCTCTTCGGCGGCCGGGGGCTGGTCGTGCTCGCGATCGTCGGCCTGCTGGTGGCGGAGCGCCGCCGCGTCCGGCTGCTGCTCGCCGCCAACGTGCTGCTGGTCTTCGTCGCGTACTTCTGCTGGTGGGGCAGTGCCATGGCGATGCCGAGCCTGCGCGACGGCATCGGCCCGCATTACCACATGGTGGCGCTGACACCCGTCGTTCTCCTCGCGGCCTCCGGGGCATGCTGGCTGTGGCGCCGCCTGCCCAGCCGGTGGTTCCTGCCGCGACCGGCCCGTGGCCTGCCGGCCGGTGGTCTGCCGGCCCGCGCGCTGCCGGCCCGCGCGCTGCCGGCCCGCGCGCTGGTGGCCGGCGGCTGCCTGCTGGCGCTGGCGGCGCTGACCGTGCCCGCCGTCCCCGGCAAGGCCGGGGTCCAGCGGTACGTGAACATGGTGGACGAGCGCGTGCTCGGCCTCATCCCCGACGATCTCGGCGGGCCCGCGGTCGTGATCGTCACCCCGCCGCTCCCGAGCCGGTACGCCCAGGTGCCCTACCACTTCCTGCGCAACAGCCCGGACCTGTCGGACGAGGTGCTGTACGCCGCGGACATCGGCCCGGCCGTCGTGGGGCTCGCCGCGCGGATGCCGGAACGTCGGCTCTACCGGCTGCGCCCGGACGAACTGCCAGCCCTGGCCGGGCTGCCGGCGGCGGCCGGGCCCGGCCGCCCACGGGGCTCGTTCGTCGAACTGCGCACGGTCACCGGTAGGGCGATCGACGCCCGGGTGTCGGTGACCGTCCCCGCCGGCCATCCCTACGCGCAGCTCTACCTGCGCCTGGGCAACCGGACGCAGACCTACCCGCTCGCCACCGGCACGGACGCCTCCGGCACGACACGCACGGTGACCTGGACGCTGGACGGACGCTCCGACGCCAGCCTGGGCGGGCTGCCGCGCCCCGGGACAGGTGGGCGCACGCCCGGGACGGCGGGCCGGCCCGCCGCCGGCACGGACCCTGCCACGTTGGCCCCCGCCGAGGTGGCCGCCGCCGAGGTGGGTCCCGCCGCGGAGCTGGTCGTGGGGCTGGTCGCGGGCGGCACGCCCGACCTGGCGCGGCCCTGGCGGTGGGAGGAACGCGTCCCACTGCAACGACGGTCCGACGGTTCTCTGGTCCTGCTGGCCCCGGGCGCGGGTTTCCGGCAGACACCGGAACTCCCCGCGGACGCCTGGGAGCAGGTCACCCTGACCGGCACCCTCGACGTCACCCTTGAACCGGCCCCTGAACCGGCCCCGGCGGGCCGATGAGAGGGGGCGGGCCGGCACCCGGCGATCCCGCGCAAGGGCGTCCTGGAGCGCCGGTCAGGTAACCATACGTATCCCCCCTGAACGATGGCGCGCTTCGATGGACGTCGGCCACCGGAGAAGATCGGCGTAATTTTGTCGTTGTGTACGCTTTTGCGGCCAAAAAGCGTACACAACGACAAACTCTCCTGGATCATGGCCTGTGCGGGTGGTCGTGGATGGGATCCGCGTTACCTGACCAGCGCTCCAGGATTCGCGAGCGGAAGGCTGGCGTGGCTGTCGCCCCGGTCGCCCCCGTTTTTCGGTGTCACGGCTCCACCCGTGGTAGCCGGTGTCAGGAGGACGGTCGGAAAAGAATGGTGTTGACGTATCGGTGGACGCTGCCGGTCAGTACCGCCCGGAGGTAGCCGTGGTGGGCCAGCGGTGCCATTTCCCGCTGGTGGCCGACCAGATCGAAGTCGTCCAGTGGGCGCATTCTCCCGTGGTCGAGGAACCAGCCCTGGTAGTGCCAGCTCCGCAGCAGTTCCAGGGTCGCGGCCGCCGGGCTGCGGCTGTCCTCGATCTCGACTACGAGATTCGGGCGCCAGCGCCGGATAATTCCCTCCGCGCCGCGTAGCGCGGCGAGTTCGTGCCCTTCCACATCAATCTTCACGAGTCCGACGTCGGCGATGTCGAGGCTGTCGAGACGGACCGTCTCGACCTTCACGGTGTGCTCCGCGCGCCCGGTGTGCCCAGCGCGCCCGGTGTGCCCGGTGTGCTCACGGCCCTGGGGGAGCAGGCAGGCGCGCCCCTCGGTGCCCCGGCCGCCCGGTGGCAGCCACAGCTCGGCGAAACCCTCCGTGTCGGACGCGGCCTTCGGCACCACCGTGACGTTCGGCCGGCAGGTGCGGGCGACGAAGGCGGCCAGTTCGGGGTTGGGCTCGACCGTCACGACATGGCGGGCGTGCCGCGACATCCAGTGGCTCCACGGGCCGTACCAGGCGCCGACGTCCAGAGCGGTCTGTCGCGGTGTGACAAACGTATCCACCCGGCGCAGTATCGGCTCGAAGCGGCGGTGGGCCACGGCGACCGCGGCCGCGAACACCCGGTCGGGGACCAGCTCGGCGAGCACGTTCACGACAGCCAAGAACGGTTCCTTCCCCAGGTGGTGGACGCTGTTTTGACCGCCTTTTCGGACGCGCTGCCCCGGACCCGCTGAAATCGTCCGGAGAAATCGGATCCGACATGTTCTGGACGGTCTGTCACGCCGCTGGCGGAGGATGCCGGAGTGAATGCGGCACGACGTGAACGCAGTATGCCCGAACCAGGCCCGGGCAGGGGTTAACAGGGCAGGGAGGGCCGCGAGCCGAGCTGACGGCCCGGAACGGCAGCCGGGCGTCCGGAATATTTGTGATCATTATTCTCTCGTGCCCGGTTCCGGGATCGCCGAAGCATTTCCCGGGTACGGATCGCCCGATCCGGGTGTACCGACGGCCGGATTTCCGGCGGCTGTGGAGGAGCCCGGCCGCGGAGCCTGCCCACGGAAACCGTGCGCGGAACAGGCCTTTCGAACCGCGCCGACGGCGTTACGGGCCGGCCGGCTTTCGCGTGGGCGGCCGCGGGTGGGTACCGGTCTCCCGCCGGTGGCTGGTGGCCGGCTGGTGTCCGGAGGTG
>NZ_CEVIVD010000121.1:0-938 GCF_982290655.1 Protofrankia sp. CiP1_Cm_nod3 | reverse complement strand
CGGCCTGGTCAGATCAGGCGGGGCCACTCCTGGTACAGCTCCCGGAGCACGGACAGGTCGAACAGGTGCCCGGCGGCCGACGCCGCCGGACCGGTGGACAGCAGCCGGACGTTGGCCTCGATCAGGGCGTCGGTCATGGTGAACAGGCCGTCCCGGCGGGTCTGCGCCGTCTGGACGAGGTCGTTCAACGCCCTGTTCTCCGCCAGCTGCTCGCGGACGTCGAGCCGGAGCGACCTCGCGTAGACGTCGGTGGTGAGCCGGGCCGCGAGCATGGGGTCGGCCAGGTTCTGCTTCCAGCCGCGGATCTCGGCCGTGAGGAAGGCCTTGACCGTCTTCCGCGCGGCGGTGACCGCGTCGGCGGTCACGACGTACACGTGGGAGACCAGCGGATACCCGTGGTCCGCGAGCAGGAACGCCGAGCAGCTGACCCCCTGCCGGGTGAGGGCCAGCGGCACGTCGGCGACGGAGGACAGCGCCGCGTCGGCCTGCCGCTGCGTGAGGGCCTGCGCGAGGGCCTGCGCATCATCGGGGACGACGACCTGCCGGACCGCCGCCGCGGGAACTCCCGCGGCGGCCAGGAACGACGCCCAGACGGCCGCGCTGCCCATGGCTGTCGCGACCCGCATGCCGATCATCTCCCGCGGTGTCCGGATCGGCCGGTCCCCCAGGGAGACGACCGCCCACGGGGACTTCTGCCGCTGGGCGCCGATGATCCGCAGTGGCGCGCCGGCCGCGGCCTCGCGGGCGACGGCGTCCGCGGTGGTCACCCCCACCAAGGCCGCGCCCGAGGCCACCGACGCCGTCACGCTGGGAAAGCGTGGCCCGCTGCCGCGGAAGCGCGTGGACGTGAAGCCCGCTTCGCGGTAATAGCCACGCTGGTCGGCGACGAGCGAACCGGCGAACTCGACGCCGGGCGCTCCCGGCAGCCCGAACGTGAG
>NZ_CEVIVD010000120.1:14799-16922 GCF_982290655.1 Protofrankia sp. CiP1_Cm_nod3 | reverse complement strand
CCGGCTCCCCCGGCCACCGGCTCCGCCAGCCGTCGGCTCCCCTGGCCGTCAGCTCAGGACCCGTCCGCCCCAGAGCCCGCCGGCGTCCCGGCGGGAGCGCGGACAGGCCACCGCCCTGTACCCGTTCGCCTCTGCCCCCGTTCGTCGCGGGGTTACCGACCGGGCCACCGGCCCCTGGGAGCTGCCGGCGCCCGGGGGCCACGGGCGCGGCGGTCGCGGTGATCTGATCGACCCGTCACTCGGGTCCACCGGCTCCCGGGGCCACGCGCGCGTCCCCCCGAGGCAAGCGGGGTGCCCACAGTGCCCGCAGGGGCGCTATCGGCGCTCCGGGCCGGTACCGGCGCGGGCGGCGGCCCGCTGGGCGGCCCTGCGCTGCGACCGGCCCAGCGGATAGGTCAGCGCACCCACGATCACGAGACCGGCCAGTATCGCGAGGACAGGGTTGACGCTCAGGATGAGCAGGATGGTCAGCATCACGAGCAGCGCCGCGATCCGCGCGGCGAAATACGGCAGCTGCACCCGCAGGGAGGCCGGGGCCTGACCGGCCACAGGACGCCCGGCTGGCCAGCCCATCCAGGCGCCCGAAGCGCCAGCGGCGCCCCTGGAAGCGGGCGTCCGAGGACGCGGCACCCGGTCCAGGTCTGCCGTCGTGGCCCGCGTGCCGCTGTCCCGCGTCCGCTGTCTCCCGCCGCTGTCGCGTGTCATGCCCGCCTTCGTCCCAGTTCGGTCTTCAGCTGCCGGCGGGCATCTCGAACCGGATGAGCACGGATCCCGCTCATTTACGGTACGACCCGCCGGATCCGCGGCGGTCACGAGGGCAGGTATCGGGCGGGGCCGAGCCCGCGCGCCCCCTCATCCCCGTCACGTTCTCATCCCCGTCATGTCCCGTGCCATCCCAAAGATCATGGAGATGAACGGCGCGTGACGCCGAGCTCACCGGCCCCTTCGGGCCTGATCACCTTCGGCGCCGTCCCACCCCCGGCAGCACAAAAATCATGACGATGGGCGGCGGTACGGCCAGGGCCGTCCAGCCTCCTCGTCCCGGTCAAGTTCCACACCGCCTCGCGCTCATGACAGCCTTACACCGCCTTGCCTGGATACGCATTTATCCATATTTATGTACCCAGAGTCACGAAAGAGCGATGGCCGCCCGAACGTAGAGATCACACAATGAAGATCATGAGGACGAACGACGGGCCGCGCCGAGCTCACCGGTCCAGCGGCGCAGCAGGTCGTTGGGCACCCCGGCCGCGTCCAGGACCTTGCCGGCGACGAAGTCCACGAGCGCGCGCGCGTCGGTCGCGCCGGCGTAGAAGCCGGGGCTGGCGGCCGCCACCACCGCGCCGGCGTCGTGCAGGGACAGCATGTGCAGCAGGGTCGAGCGGGTGAACGGCATCTCCCGGGGCACGACCACCAGCCGACGGCCTTCCTTCAGCGTCACGCCGGCGGCGCGTTGCAGCAGATCCTTGGACAGCCCGAGAGCGATCCCGGCCACGGCAGCCGTGCTCGCGGGGACGACGATCATCCCCCTGGTCAGATACGAGCCGCTGCTCGGCCCGGCGGCAAGATCACTGCAGGACCAGTGACGGAGCAGATCCGCCGCGGCCGCCTCGGAGATGACGGACGGGTCCACGCCGAGCCAGCCGGCCAGGGACCGTGGCCAGGTGCTGTCCCGCCAGGCGATCCCGGTCTCGTCCAACAGGGTGAGCCGGGCCGCCCGGGAGACGACCAGGTCCACCGGCAGCCCGGCGTCCAGCAGGCCGCGCAGCACCGACGCCGCGTACGGCGTCCCGCTCGCCCCGCTGACGCCGACCACCCACGGCAGCCGCGGTTCGCCTTCACCCGGCCGCGGCGGCACCGCGTCCCGGCTGTCGAGACGCACCCCGTCCTCCCAACTGTCCGGCCAACCACCCGGACGCCCAACCACTCGGATACCCGGAGCCCGGAGCCCGGGTGCCCGGCCAACCGGTCAACCGTCCGGATATGCCCCAGCGGCCGGTGGTCGCCCGAATGCGTCCCTGTCCCTGTCCCTGTCCCTCCGGCACCTTCCGCACTTCCGTACGCACTTCCGTACGCACTTCCGTACGCACTTCCGGCAATCATGATGTCCTCGACGATCCCCG
>NZ_CEVIVD010000120.1:13687-14757 GCF_982290655.1 Protofrankia sp. CiP1_Cm_nod3 | reverse complement strand
TCGCAGTGGCCCGGCCGTCGCAGTGGCCCGGCCGTCGCGGCGGCCGGTCGTCACCAGGCCAGGCCGCGGGAGATCAGATCGAGGACGGCGAAACCGAACAGGGCGATGCCGACGAACCCGTTGGCGGTCAGGAAGGCCCGGTTCACCCGGGACAGGTCGTCCGCGGAGACGATCGCGTGCTCGTACCAGAACGCGGCAGCGGTCACCACCAGCCCGGCCCACCACCACGCGCCGAAGCCCTCCATCAGCCCGAACACGACGAACAGCGCGAACGTCACGACATGGGTAACGACCGAGGCGGCCAGCGCCGCCCGGATCCCGAACCGGGCCGGCACCGAGCCCACGCCGATGCCACGGTCGACCTCGGCGTCCTGACAGGCGTAGATCAGGTCGAAGCCGGCTATCCAGGTGCCGACCGCGAGCCCGAGCACGACCGAGGCCCACGACCAGCGGTCGGTGATGGCGATCCAGGCGCCGACCGGCGCGACCGCCTGGGCCAACGCGAGGACGGCGTGCGGGAAGTTGGTGAACCGCTTGGCGTACGAATAGACGATCAGGGGGGCGGCCGCGAGCGGCGCGAGGGCCAGGCAGAGCCAGGACAGCGCGGCGGCGGACCCGGCGAAGACACCCAGGGCGATCGCGGCGCCGACCGCGGCCGTGCGCACCGACACCGCGCCGGTGACCAGCTCCCGGCCGGCCGTCCGCGGATTACGTCCGTCGATCTTCCGGTCGATGATCCTGTTGGTCGCCATCGCGAAGGTGCGGGCAGCGACCATCGCGACGGTCACCAGCGCGATGTCCAGCCAGTGCACGGAGCGGGAGGCGTCGAACGACGCGGCGAGCGCCGCCACATAGGCGAACGGCAGCGCGAACACCGAATGCTCGATCACCACCACCCGCAGGAAGGCGCGGACGGGGCCGTCAGGCGTCGATGCCGGCCCCGGCATCCCCGGGGCGAACGTCGCGTCACTCACTGACGACCATCTCCCAGGCGTTCCGGCAAGCGGTGTATCCCCGCCGTGGACCATGGTGAGCAGCGGTCGGCGATAGTCCCGTCAGCGATAGTCACG
>NZ_CEVIVD010000120.1:11647-13339 GCF_982290655.1 Protofrankia sp. CiP1_Cm_nod3 | reverse complement strand
TGGTCACAGCCCGTACTCCTTCCAGCGCCGGGCGACCTTGTCCCTGACCGCCTGGTCCATCACGGCCTCCGCGGGCCAGCCGCCCTCGCGACGGTATCCCTCCGTCGGGAGTTTGCGGGTGGCGTCCACGCCGATCTTCCCACCGAAGAACTGCTCGTACGAGGCGTGGTCGAGGTGGTCGACCGGGCCGACCGTGGTCAGCAGGTCGTGGGCGTAGTCGACGTTGCCGAACGCCCGCCACGCCACCTCGGAGTAGTCGTGGACGTCACAGTCGGCGTCGACGACCACGACGAGCTTGGACAGCGACAGCAGCCCGGCGCCCCAGATGGCGTGCATGACCTTCTGCGCGTGCTTGGGGTAGCGCTTCTCGATCGAGACGATCGCGCAGTTGTGGAAGACGCCCTCGACCGGCAGGTCGTAGTCGACGATCTCCGGGATCATCATCCGGACCAGCGGCAGGAAGATCCGCTCGGTCGCCTTGCCGAGCGGCCCGTCCTCCTGCGGCGGGCGGCCCACGACGATCGTCTGGAAGACCGGGTCACGCTGCAGGGTCATCACGTCGACGTGCAGGGCGGGGAACGGCTCGACCGGGGTGTAGAAACCCGTGTGGTCGCCGAACGGGCCCTCCGGCAAGCGCTCCCCCGGCTCCAGCCAGCCCTCGAGCACCACCTGGGCGTTCGCCGGCACCTGCAACGGGACGGTCAGGCAGTCGACCATCTCCACCCGCTCGCCGCGCAGGAACCCGGCGAACAGGTACTCGTCGATCTCCGCCGGCAGCGGGGCGGACGCCGCGTAGGTCACCGCCGGGTCGCAGCCGAACGCGATCGCCACCGGCAGCCGCTCCCCGCGGCGCTCGGCGACGGCATGATGGGCGTTGGAGTCCTTGTGGATCTGCCAGTGCATGCCGACCGTCCGGGCGTCATGACGCTGCAGCCGGTACATGCCGAGATTGCGCTGACCCGTCTCAGGATGCTTCGTGTGGGTCAGGCCCAGGTTCAGGAACACCCCGCCGTCGTCCGGCCAGGCGTGCACGCCGGGCAGGCGGAGCAGGTCGACGTCCGAGCCCTTGAGGACGACGTCCTGGCACGGCGCGGTCCGGACCTTGCGCGGCGGCACCGACCGCAGCGCGGCGACCTTGCCCAGGGCCTCCCGCAGCCCGCCGAGCCCGACCGGGAGCTCGGGTCTGAGCAGGGCGGCGATCCGGTCGCCGATCTCGTCGAGGCTGCCGGCCCCCAGCGCGGCGGCCATCCGCCGCTCGGTGCCGAAGACGTTGATGGCCAGCGGCATGTCGGCGCCGAGCGGCCGGTCGAACAGCAGCGCGGGCCCGCCCTCCCGCACCACCCGCGTGACGATCTCGGTGACCTCCAGGACCGGGTCGACCGGGACGCGGACGTGCCGCAGGTCGCCGTGACGCTCGAGGTGAACGAGGAACGCGCGCAGATCCGCCCAGGCCATGGCGCCCATCCTCGCAGGACGCCCATCCTCGCGGCGGCCCGCGGGCCCCGGCCGTCCGGACCTGTCGAGCCAGCCACCGGAACCCGGTACCGACCGCGCCAGGTAGCAGTCGGGTAGCTCTGGTGAGAACCCCCCGCCCGGCCGCCGGTCGGGCCCGGCGGGAACCTCCGTCCGACCACCGCCCGGGCGGTGGACACGTCGGGACGTGCGCCGACCGGCCGTACCCGGTACGGGTTC
>NZ_CEVIVD010000120.1:10338-11245 GCF_982290655.1 Protofrankia sp. CiP1_Cm_nod3 | reverse complement strand
GCCATCGAAAGGAGCACACTGGGAGCGTTGTCGTTGCGCGGCGGTCGTCCTGGCGTCACCGATCCGACCGGACGGGCGGATGGTTCCCACGGGCATCAGCCGTTCCAATGGACATCGGCTGTTTGGGCACCAACGGGCGTCCATGGTCACCTATGGGCATCGGAACCGCTCCAGAGAGCACTGGCTGTACCGTCGGATGACGATGGATATGGGTCCACACGCGATCAGGACTCCGGGTCGTGACAGATGGTCATGACGGTCGGAGTGAAGACTGGAGAGGATCAACGGTGCGGTGGTGGGGTTCGTACTGACGCTGGCAATCTTCGGCTTCTGGATTTTCACGCTCATTGACGCGATCATGGCCCCGTCAGCCGCCGTGCGCACACTTCCCAAGATCGCCTGGATTGCCATCATCGTTTTCTTCTACGCCATCGGCGGCGTGGCCTGGCTCGTTGTCGGCCGCCCCCGTCGTGACGACTACGCCGACGACGGTATCGAGCCCATGGATCATCCAACATGGGAAGGCCGGGGCCGCTGGGCCGGGGCCGACGGCTTCGGCCGAGGCAGCCGGGATGGCGCCGAGGACGGGCCGTCGAATCTCCGGTGGCCGTCGTGGCCACGCCGTAGTCCCGCGCCACAGCCGGTCGCGCCCGACGACAACCCGGAGTTCCTGCGGGAACTGTCCGAACGTATCCGCCGCGGGGACGGCGACGGCACCCCCCGGAGCTGACCACAACACCGACCCATACGGCAACGCGACGCGGTACCACGTTGACAGTCCGCGGCGTCACGTTGACATCTAGTCAGCGTGACCCCGTTGGCGGCAGTCAGCGTCATCCTGCCGGCAACGCCGGCCAGCGGGTATCCAGTGCGGTTCTGCCTGGGCGTCAACCAACGACACCCAGGC
>NZ_CEVIVD010000120.1:8598-9647 GCF_982290655.1 Protofrankia sp. CiP1_Cm_nod3 | reverse complement strand
TGCCGACGGGGTCCTGCCGACGGGCGTCAGGCGCCGACACCCGCGTAGGAGTGCAGCCCCGAGATGACCAGGTTGACCAGATAGTAGTCGACAAACAGCGCGCTGAAACCAAGCAGCGATATCGCCGCGGCCCGGCGGCCCTTCCAGCCGGCGGTGGCGCGGGCATGCAGGTAGGCCGCGTAGATCACCCAGGTGATGAACGACCAGGTCTCCTTGGGATCCCAGCCCCAGTAGCGACCCCAGGCCGCCTCCGCCCAGATGGCACCGGCGACGACCGCGAACGTCCAGACCGGGAACGCGAAGCCGATCACGCGGTAGGTGATGCGGTCCAGCGACGCGGCCGCGGGCAGTCTCATCATGATCCCACCGCGCCTGCGCATCGCCGCGGAGGCCTCGGCCTGTCCGGTGGCAACGGCCGCGAGGCGGTTCTCCCAACGGTCCTTCAGCAGATACAGGACGGTGGTGACCGCCGAGACCATGAACACCCCGCTGGCCACGATCGCCGCCACCACGTGGATCTTGAGCCAGTAGGAGTTGAGCGCCGGGACGAGCGGGCCCGCCGCCACGTAGAGCACCGTGCCGGCGAGACCGAGATAGAGGACCACCGGCAGCATCACGAAGACGCCCAGCCAGCGGACGCGCGCCCGGGTCCGGGCCAGCATGCCCAGGTAGGTCAGCACCGCAATCAAGGTGATCATGGATGAGAACTCGTACATGTTCCCCCACGGCACCCGGTCCGCGGCCAGGCCACGGGCGGTCACCGAGCCCACGTGCGCCGCGCATCCGAGCACGGTGAGCAGCACTGCGACCCGGCCGATCCAACGCGCCCGAGGTGAGAGCGACAGGTCCGCGCCGTCCCCGGCCATCACCTCGGCCACCGCAGCCCGCTCGGCGGCCTGCCGGGCCGCCCGGGCGCCGGCCGCGGCGAGCGCCTCAGCAGCAGGATCCACAAGAGCGTCACGATCGTCAGTGGCATAGGTGACAGACGCTCCTGCTGTAGCCGCGCCTGCTGTAGCCGTCCCCGCCACAGCCGTACCTGCTACAGCCGT
>NZ_CEVIVD010000120.1:5947-8549 GCF_982290655.1 Protofrankia sp. CiP1_Cm_nod3 | reverse complement strand
TACAGCCGTCCCCGCCGCATCTCTGCCTGCCACGTCCATGCCGACCATCAGCGCCACCCGTCCGGGCGTCGCGGCCGCGGCGGCCCGCACTGACGCCGACGCTGACGCCGAAGGCGCAGCCGGCACCGACGGCGCAGCCGACGCCGCCAGGGATATCGGTCTCTCCGCCCGGCCTTCGGCCAGGGCCGCGGCGCTGGCACGCCCGAAGCGGCTGAACGCGAACTCGGCCGCGTAGCCGAGCATGGCCAGCGCGTAGACCGCCATGGTCACGCCGAGCAGATGGTCGGACAACGTGGCAAGGCCGGAATTGACTGGCATCACAGCTCCTGTCCGGTGGGATCTCCGGTTCCCCCGCTGGCCTGGGAAATGCTGGCCGGGGAAGCCTCTGGCCCAGCCATCAGATCCTCCCCGCACCTCGGATCCCGGATCAGGTCCCGGATCCGATGATGGTCCTGGAGGCCCGGATGGCGCTTGCCGCCCGGTCCGACGGCGTCTGTCCCCACTGTTTCAGCGTTCACTGTTTCAGCGCTCCCCGCTCCGACGGCGTCCGAGCATCCGATGACGTCCGAGCATCCGACGGTGCCTGAGCCGGCGCCAGCCGCCCGGGCGGCTCCGCGTGGTCCGGGCTGCCCAACCAGGCTGGACGCGCGCCCTCGACGGGCGCGGTGGCCAGCCGGATGTCCCTGATGATCGACTGCAGCTCGGCCGCGAAGCCGTCCACATCGGAACGGGACAGTCCACCGACCTCGACCGTGGTCATCGCGCGGGCATCGGAGCCGGCGTCGGGGCCGACACCAGGACCGCTGCCCGTGCTGGTAACGCTGCCCGCGCCAGCCGTGCCCGTGTCAGCCGTGCCCGTGTCAACCGTGCCCGTGTCAGCCGTGCCCGTGTCAGCCGGTGCGGACGCGGGGCGCGCCCGCACCCAGACCCGACGCCGGCGCACCCGCATGCTGACCAGCAGACCACCGATGATCGCCACAGCCGCGACCAGCACCCAGCCCTTGAACGGATCGGACTTGGTCTGGAACGTGGCGAACTGGCGAACCCCGTCGACCTCCAGGGTCATCCCCCCGGGCAGACCTCTGATCGTCCGCTGCTCGGGATTGTTCAACGCGAGCACCTGCGCCACCCGTCCGGTGCCGATCGGGCCGTCTATGTGAAGCTGGCGCATGTCCCGGGTGTCCAGCGAGTAGATGTTCTGCGGCACACCCTCGTTGATGTGCAGGTTGCCGACGTAGCCGGTGAGCGTGAGGCCGGGGGCGTCCGCGGCCGGATGGGCCGAGATGTAACCGTGCGCCGGATCGAGCTGCGTGGTCGGAGTGAACACGCCGGTGAACGCCAGCTGCTGGGGCTCCCTGGTCGGCCCTGTCGGCGGGAGCCCGGTATCGCCGATCTTCAACGTGCAGGTGGACGCGAACATGGCGTCCCGTGGCGTACAGGGCTGGTAGCCCTCCCAGACGATGCTGCCGTCGCCGCTGCGCAGCACGAAGTGCGGAGCATAGCCGTGGCCGATCAGATACACCTTGGCGCTGCCGATCGCCAGCGGATGATTGACCTGGATGTCGGCCGTGCGGGTCCGACCGCCGAGATCGGTGGTGTAGACGACGTCGGCACGGAAGTCCGCCGGCTGCCCGTTGGGCTGGTAGGACGCGGTGAACTTCTCCAGCGTCAGGGAGAACGGCGCCAGGTCACCGACGGGGTCGACCAGCTTGCCCCGGCTGAACTGGTCGTAGGAGACCAGCGTGTTCGTGAAACCGTCACCCTGTATGACCAGGACAGTGCCCTGGTAGCCGAACCACGAGCCCAGCCCGACCCCGAGGAGCATCAGCACCAGCGCGATGTGGAAGACAAGGTTCCCGGTCTCGCGCAGATAGCCCTTTTCCGCGGCCACGGAGAAGTCCTGGCTGCCGTCGGGCCTGGTCGCGCCCTCGGGCGCGGCTCCGACCCGGAACCGCCGCCGCCGCAGGACCACCCGCGCCGCCTCGACCACCTCCCGGGGGCCCAGCGCACTGTCCCACGACCGGCCGCCGGCCAGCCGGCTCGGCCGGGCCGGCGCCCGCGGCGGCCGTCCCACCAGCGCCCTGGCATGCCAGCGGACCCTCGACGTCAGACAGCCGATCAGGGAGACGAACAGCAGCAGGTAGACCGCGGCGAACCAGGGTGCGCCGAAGACGTCGAAAGCTGACAGCCTGTCGAGGAACGGCGCGAGCGAAGGATGCTCCCGGAAGTACTCCCCGACCTTCAACGGGTTCAGCGACCGTTGCGGCAGCAGAGAACCGGGAACGGCCGCGAGCGCGAGCAGGAACAGCAGCAGCAGCGCCGTACGCATACTGGTCAACTGGTGCCAGGCGCGCCTCGCCGGGGCAGTGATCACCCGCAGGGAACGGGACACGCCGACAGCCCCGGTGGCGCCGCCGCCCGCGGCGCGCGGCGCGGATGATGCCATGGATGCGTGTTCCCGCACCTCATCGGGCACGGTCGTCAGCATCCCGGCCCCGCCGGAGACATCGGCTGGACCGGTCAAGCCAGCCGGGCCGGTCGAACCAGCCGGGCCGGTCGAACCAGCCTGGTCAGTCGGGCCAGCCTGGTCAGTCGGGCCAGT
>NZ_CEVIVD010000120.1:4505-5424 GCF_982290655.1 Protofrankia sp. CiP1_Cm_nod3 | reverse complement strand
TGACGGCTACATCCTGAGTGATGTCTGTGCCCGAGGTAGCCGGTGTAGTCGGTGCAGCCATGGTCGCTGTTGCTCCTGATCCGTCGGTCGCCGGGCCGGAGGCACCGACACGCCCCGGATCGGGCTCGGGTGGGTGCCTCCGCCGGCTCACCCGACTGATCCGGCTGGGCCGACTGATCCGGCTGGGCCGGTCGGCTTGCCCGCTCACAAGCCGCTCACAAGGGGGTCTCCGCAAATCCCGGGGCGTAAGGCCGGAGAGCAGCGATCAGATCAGCCCACAGGCCGGTGACCTGGAGAAGTCCGACCACGACGAGCAGCACACCACCGGCGAAAGTAAGCGCTCGGGCACGCCTGCGGACCACAGCCAGAGCACCGGCCGCCCGCCGGAAGGCCAGGCCCACGACAAGAAACGGCACCCCGAGACCAAAGCAGTAGGCGGCGGAGAGGAACGCACCCCGGCCAGCGGTCGCGCTCTGTATCGCAAGCGCCAGCACCGCCGTCAGAGTGGGCCCGAGACACGGCGTCCAACCGATCCCGAACAGGACACCGAGGACGGGTGCCCCAACCAGGCCGGGCGCGGGCAGCCGATGGATGCGCCACTGGCGGTTGGCCAGTGGGACCCGAGCGAATACCCCTGCGAACGCCAGCCCCATGACGATGGTCACCGCGCCGAGGATCTGGCTGACACCGACCTGGTGCAGGGTCAGCCAGCTGCCCAGCCCGCCGAAGGCCGCACCGTAGCTGACGAAAACCGCGGTGAAGCCGACGACGAACAGCACGGTGCCGAGCGTGACTCGCCCCAGCAGCCGCCGCCGAGCCCGGCTGGTCGTATCAGTGCCGCCATCGACGTTGATCCCGGTACCAGGGCCACGACCGTTGCCGCCCATATCAGCGCCAGCGTTGATGCCCGCGCCGCTGC
>NZ_CEVIVD010000120.1:3274-3865 GCF_982290655.1 Protofrankia sp. CiP1_Cm_nod3 | reverse complement strand
TTACCGGTATCGGGGCTGGTACCGGCAGCGGGTCGCGGTCCTGCCAGCCGGCCACCGACCGCTGGTGGCGAGGCTCCGACCAGCACCACCGAGGAAGCAGCCGCCAGCGCCGTGCTGCCAGCCACCGCTGAGGAGGCGACCGCTGGCAACGCGGCATCAGCGACCAGCGACGAAGCATCAGCCGCTGCTGACGGGGGGCCGACGCCGGCTGAGGGGCGGGCGGCCAGTTCCTCACCGGACAGCCCCGTGATGAAGGACAGGTATCCCGGCACGAGCGGCAGCACACACGGCGACAGGAATGACAACAGCCCCGCCACCGCCGCGACCGGTGCGGCGAGCAGCAGAGGCCCGTCCGCGACGAACGACGTGACGCTCACCGCGGGACTCCCTCCAGCCGGACCGGGATTTCTCCCAACCGGACAACACCGCCGATCCTGTCACCGCTCACAGTGCCACGAGCGCCCACGCCGCCGGCGTCTGCGCCGCCGACATCCGTATGGCCGGCGTCCGTGTCACCGACGACCACACGGCCGACATCCGTACGGCCAGCGTTCGGATGGCCCATCCTGACGCCGTTCATGTTCTGATGCC
>NZ_CEVIVD010000120.1:0-3138 GCF_982290655.1 Protofrankia sp. CiP1_Cm_nod3 | reverse complement strand
CCGGGCGAGTACGGGTGTCAACTCGTCCGGGAGTACGCCGCCGGTGAAGCGGGCGGCAAGCCGGCCCTCGCGGTCGAGCACGAAGGTCGACGGCAGACCAGGCGGGACCGGCCAGCGCGCCGCGAGCGTGCCAATCCGGTCGACGATGCTCGGATAGGTCACGCCGTTGTCCCGGATGAACGCCTTCGCCGCGGAGAGATTGTCCTTCTCGTTCACCCCGACAAAGGCCGCCTCTGGGTTGTCCGCGGCCATCTTGACCAGGCCGGGCGTCTCTGCCCGGCACGGTGCGCACCATGACGCCCAGAAATTCACAACGGTGATCTTCCCGCGGAAGGCCGTCAGGCTCAGATCAGGACCGGCCACGGTGGAACCGGTGAGGTCGGGAGCCGTCCTGCGGCTGTCGACCGGGACGAAGTCGGAGTTGGGCGCCTGCTGGACGAAACCGAAGCCACCGCCAGCGGCCTGGTCCACGCTGTCGCCCCCGCTCGAGCATGCGGCCGCCATCAGCATCGAAGCGCTCATCACCAGCATCGAGAGGCCCAGCGCGCAGACAGCCCTCAGGGAGCGGACAGCCCTCAGGAAACGGTGCTTCAGGACACGGCGGTACGACGTCCGGCCAGCCCGCATGCGCGACACGTCGGATGCCGCTCGCGCGCCCTGCCGCCCGTCCACACACACTCCTCCCGGTGACCTGATGACCCGAGCCTCCCGGATCTCCGGCAACTCGGTGATCCAGGACCGCCGGTTCCGGGCTCTCCGACCGGCCATCCAGACTCCCAAACGCGAAAAGATCATGACCGCGTTACCGCCATCTCTTCGACCGGCCGGCCGCTTCTACCGGCCGGCCGCTTCTACCGGCCGGCCACCGTCCGGACCGGAGCGGGCCGGTACGCGCCCTGGCCCATCAGCCTACGACAAACTGTAGAACTCAACCCCGCGGATCAGCTCCGACCACGGGTGCGTTCCGGACAGCCAGCGACCCGCACAACCCGACAAGCCAGCCATCCACCACCAAATGAACATCAAACAATCTCTATCGATGATCTCTAAAGTAGGGCTATTACCTGCAAGAACACTTAAATATCACTGTCCGTAACACCGCTTCTCGAGCTGGCCCCACCGGACTCGCGGGCATGCCACCGGCTTTCAAGAGGATGACGGGCCAGAACCTTCAGAAGGCCAGAACCTTCAGAAGGGTGGTGGGCCGAGATCCGGGATGCTGCTGTGCCCGGTCCCGGCCGTGGTCGGATCATGTGCCCCGGCCCGGCTCTGACCCCCGGCCCGGCAGTCGGAGCTGGACGCGGGGATGGTAACGACTGTCCGTCGAGGCGCAGGGCAGGCGCCCTCCTCTTCCCCTGTTCTGGAGCGTTCTCCAGCTCCCGGCCGGGTCGGCTCGTCCCAGGGTTCGGGGATGTCGAAGTAGGTCCGCCCGGTCGGACTGGCCCACACTGCCGTGTCACCGCCGGCCCGCTGTACCGTCCAGCCGCCCTCGTGCTTGGCCCTGTGGTGGCGTCGGCACAGCGCGAGCATGTTCTTCTCGCTGGTGGGCCCGCCGGCGCTGTGTGGCTGGATGTGGTCGAGGTCGCAGAACCGGGCGGGTTTCCGGCAGCCCGGGAACCGGCAGACCTGCTCCCGGGTGCGTAGCAGCCGGGCCAGCCCGGGGGCGGGGAACCGGCGGCCGACCTCGACAGGCCGGTCGCCCTGGGCGGGGTCGGTGAGGATCCGCCGCCAGGTCGCCTCCCGCGCAAGCTCACGGACGATGTCCGCGGGCAGGGGCCCGTATCCGGCCAGTTCCCCAGGGGTGTCGCTGACCCCGGCGAGCGTCGCCGCCGACACCAGCACCCCCACCTCCACCTCCACCGACACCTGCCCGCCCCGATCCCGGCCCAGCAGCAGATCGACCAGCACGTCCGCGCGGCGGGCATCCATGCTGGGCGGCTCGTCCGGGCCGTCGACAGCACGGCGGGCGCCCATGTCGGGGAGTGCGTCCACACCGGAAGAGGCCTCCGGGCCGGTGACCGCGCGGGCCAGCGCATCCAAGCGCTGATAGGCGGCCTGGGCGTCGACCGCGGGCAGCAGCGCCCACAGTTCGGCCATGCCGTCCTCGGCGGGGTGGAGCTGGACCTGCCGGCCCTTGCGGGCGTGGGCGTGCCGCCGCCGGGCGCCGTCGGGGTCGGCGCTGAGCACAGCGCGGCGCAGCGCCTGGCGGAACAGGCTCGGGCTGGCCCGCCCACCCCGGGCGAGCACTTTCCGTTCGACCGCGCCGGCCTGCTCCGAGGAGAGCGCCGCGGTGGTCTCGGCGACCGCGCGGACCCGGCCCAGGTCGATCTGTCCGGCCTCCAACACAGCCAGGGTGGCCGGGAGCCGGTCGACGACGGTGATGGCCAGTTCCAGGCCGGCCGCCGCGGCGGCCGGGGACAGGGCGAGCTCGGCGGCGATCTCCTCTGCGGCCCAGCCCGGCCCAGCCCGCTTCGCCTCCTCAGGCGGGGTCGGCCGCAGCGCGGCGAACCGGGCCTGGGCGCGCAGCAGACCGCCTCCAGCCCGGCGATCCGCCGCCGCACCGCGGCCATCAGGGACAGGCAGCCATCCGCATCGCAGGACGCCACTGCCGGCGGACCAGCGACCGCGTCAACCGTCGGCGGCACACCACCGCCTTTCACTGCCGACAGCCGGCCAGCCGCGTTACCGCCCTCCACCGCCGGCGGGGCGCCGCCTGTGTGGCAAGCCGCGCCGGACGCGCCACTCTCCACCGGAGGCCCCTCGCGGGGGACGAGTGGCGAGGGAGCACAGGGGCGGCAGGCCGCGGTGGACGCGGCGGTGCCAGCGGAGGCGGGCTGGACGGCATCGTGGTGGCCGGTGGGCTCCAGGGGGCCAGCCACCGCCGGGGCAGCCGTCGGAGAAAAGCTCTCGATCTCCACAGAATCGAACACGTGTACGAGACTATCAGCAGATTCGGACATTTCCACCATCTGGGACGGGCGATTCCCGCGGCCCCGACGCGCCCAGCGTGGCAACGGCGGCTGTCACCCCCACATGCCGCCCCCAATGGCGCACTGGATCAGGCTGTGGACGTAGCCAGCCGCGACCGATCGTCCTGTTTTGGGCATGTTGGGCGGCCGTGGCATGCTGGATGAGTGG
>NZ_CEVIVD010000119.1:9789-14466 GCF_982290655.1 Protofrankia sp. CiP1_Cm_nod3 | reverse complement strand
GGTGGGCCGTGGCAAGGTTTCCGGCACCGCCGGCACGCTTCGGGGCGGCGGCCGACGTCATCCGGACGGGCCCGGTGCCGGTGGAGCCGTCGCTCACGGTCCCGCCGCTTGTGGCTCCGTTGTTCATGGCCCTGCCGGTTACGGCCCTGCCGGTTACGGCCTGGCCGTCCGCTGTGGACGCAGCCGGCCTGGTGCCGTGCTGTCCGGGCACGGCGTCCGGCCCGGTGCCGCGTCCGGCCGGGGTGATGGCCGGCCCGCTGTCCGGCCCGGCCGGCGAGCCAGGCCGGGCCGGCCTGCCGGCGGCATTGATACGTACCGAGTAGGCGCTGGTGACCAGCGGCGAGGGAGGCAGGGCCACCAGCTCCCGCTCGCCGGGGCCGAACAGCGGCAGGACGTCGAGCGGGACGCCCAGGCAGGCCAGCTGGCCGAGGCCGGCGAGCAGCGTGCGGCCGTCGTCGGGCCGGCCCGCGGCCAGGGCCACGTACCTGGCCTGGACCGATCCGGCCAGGGAACGGTGCGCCATGGACAGCAGCGAGTCGCCACCGAACGCCTGGACGAAGATCCGTGCACCCGCCGCGGCCGCGTCACGGACCGCGTCCATGAAGCGCACCGGAGCCGAGCAGTGCCGTGCCCACAGCGTCCGCAGCTCCCGCGGGTCGTCGCACCGTTGCCCGCTGACCGAGGAGGCGATGACCGCCCGCGGGGCCCGGATGGGCAGGGCCGCCAGCGTGTCCGCCATCCGGGCGTCCGCCTCGGCCACCAGGGGGGAGTGGAAGGCGTGCGAGACCCGCAGCTGTCTGGTCGTGACGCCCTCGGCGGCACCGCGTTCGCGGAGCCGTTCCAGCGCGCTCAGCCAGCCGCTGGCGACGAGCTGCGAGGGATGGTTGACGCAGCCGAGCCACACCCCGTCGATGCCGGCGGCGAGCCGGTGGAACATTGCCTCGTCGGTGTGGAGCGCGAGCATGCCGCCGCGCCACGCGGGCTGCGCGCCGGCGACGGCCGCGCCCCGTTCGGCCAGGAAGCGCAGGGCGTCGGCCGGTTCCACGGCGCCCGCGGCCACCGCCGCCGGCAGTTCCCCGACGCTGTGGCCGATGCAGACGTCCGCCCGCAGCCCGCAGCGCGCCAGCAGCTCGCCGACCGCGATGCCCAGCGCCCCGAGCACGGGCTGGCAGATCTCGGTCGCGGTCAGGGCTGTCTCTGCTGTCTCGGCCGCCTCCGTCGTCTCGGCTGCCCGCTGACCGGCGTCCGGACGCGCGTCCCACACGAGCTCGGCCAGGCGGCGGCCGAGCAACGGGCGCAGGACCTCGTCCGACGCGTCGGCCGGCGCGGCGAAGCCGGCGAACCGTTCGTACAGGTCGGCGAGCATGCCCGGCCGTTGGATGCCCTGCCCGGGGAACATCAGGGCGGTCCGGCGGTCCGCCTCGGGCAGTGGGGCGGACACGGCGTAGCCGCCGCCCGGCAGCTCGCCGAGGCGGCCGGCCCGCAGCCGGGCCGTGGCCTCGGTGAGCCGCTGGCACACCTGGGCGCGGGATGTCGCGACCAGGCTCAGCCGGGCCGGGAGCAGCTCACGGGTGGCGAGGGTGTGGGAGAGCGCGGCCGGTGTGATCGTCGGGTCGGCCTCCACCGTGTCCCGGACGGCCTCGGCGTGGCTGGCGAGTAGCTCCACCGAGCCCGCGGACAGCAGCAGCAGCCATGGCGCCCCGGCGGGGAGTCCGGCGCTGCCTGGCAGTCCGCCCGGCTGTCCGCCCGGCCGTCCGCCCGGCGTCGCGCCCGTTCCATGATCACGTGCACGTTGGTGCCGCCGAAGCCGAACGAGCTGATCGCGCCCCGCCGGGGCCGCTCCTCGGTGTCGGTCCACACCCGGGGCTCGGTCGGGACGCGCAGCCCGGCCTCGGCCAGCGGCAGGGCCGGGTCGGGCCGGATCTCCGGCTGCGGCGGGACGATCCCGTGGTGCAGCGCGAGCGCCATCTTCACCAGGCTCGCCGCCCCGGCCGCCGCCAGGGTGTGGCCGATGAGGGCCTTGGCCGAGAGCAGGTCGCACGGCCCGGCCGTGGGGTCTTCCGCGCGCAGGTCCCGCAGCGCGGTGGTCTCGGTCCGGTCACCGACGGTGGTTCCCGTGCCGTGGGCCTCGATCACGCTTACCGTGCCCGGGGCCACACCGGCGTCGGCGTAGGCGGCCCGCAGCGCGGCAAGCTGCCCATGGGCGCTCGGCGTCATCGGGCCGGCGGCGCGGCCGTCGTTGGTGATGCCGATGCCGCGGATCACCGCGTACACCCGGTCACCGTCGGCCAGCGCGTCCGCGAGGGGACGCAGGACGGCGACCCCGCCGCCCTCGCCGAGGACGAACCCGTCGGCGCGCTCGTCGAAGGGACGGCACACCCCGCTCGGTGAGAGCGCACCCACCCGGGAGAAGGAGATCAGCGCGTCCGGGGCCAGGTTGAGGAAGACCCCGCCGACCAGGGCGACCCGGCACACCCCGGTGCGCAGCGCGAGGACCGCTTCATGCAGCGCCACCAGCACGGACGAGCAGGCGGAGTCGATGGCGAACGCGGGGCCGCCGAGGTCGAACACACTGCTGATCGTTCCGGCCGCCATGTTGGGCAGGCAGCCCGCCAGGGTGTACGCGTGCGGTGCGGCGATGCCGGCGTCCGCGGCCCGCTCGGCCGCGGCGAGCAGGTCCGGGTCGGCCTCGCCGCCGTGCAGCGAGCCGTCCGCGAGCAGGCTCGCCCGTATCCGGGCGCCGGCCAGCTCCCGGTAGTCGGACTGGCTGATGCCCATGTAGACGCCGGTGTGTGCCCGGTCGAACGGGCGGCGTTCCAGGCCGGCGTCCTGCAGCGCCTCACGGGCGAGGTCGACCAGTAGCCGCTGCTGCGGGTCCATCGCCCGGGCGCGCAGCGGTGGGATCCGGTAGTGCGCCGCCGCGAACCGGTCGACGTCGTCGACGAAGGCGACCCGGTCGGTATAGGCCCGATGCGGATTTCGTGGATTCAGCGGGTCGTAGAAGGTCCGGTGAATCCATCGGCTGTCCGGCACCTCGTGGAACTGTGGCCCCGCTGTCTGGAGCAGGCGCCAGAATTCGCCGAGGTCGGCCGCGCCCGGAAAACGAGCCGAAAGCCCGACTATCGCGACGTCCGTCACAGGCGATCCCCCCGATTGTCGATTGGCGCAAGATAATTGTCTGGATGTTGTGGCGCGGTCCGGGAACGGTCGCGGACAGCGGCCACGGAGGTCCTGTCGGGCATGTTTGTTCATGAGCCGCCGCCGTTTACCGGCGGTCCTCTCCGGTGGTGTCCTCGCGGGCCATCCGCCGTTTTCGTACGCCAGTGTGTATTTGCTTGGTATCTCGGTGTCGTTATGTTCTCGTATGCTGCCGGCAGTACGTTCTGGCCAGTTTCCTGGTCGGTATTCTGACCGGCCCGGGGACGATCTCGCCGCATCTCGCCCGGCGGGCGGTGGCATGCCGGGTAACGTCGTTTTTCCACCTCTCGTCCCGGCGCGTCGCGTTCAGCTCCGCGGGCCCTGGTCGGAGAGTCCCGCGCACGCCGGCTGGAACAGTCTTTACTTTGTATCGCTCCTGGAAGACGGTCGAGGGATTGTGGTTCGGCCGGCGGGTCGTCCACGGCGGCTGGCCGGGCTGATATGCCGGCCGGGTGGACATGAATGTGTGCACATCACATCTTGTCGTCGTCGTCGGCGGCGGCGGCGTCGACGTTCTCCGGCGCCGCGCCGGTGGGCGGCGCGCGGGCGCGACGGCTCGTCCGGAAGGCCCGGACGGCCCGCCACCCCGGCCGCGGGGAGCCCGCCGCGCCCTGGTCAAGTAGCCGTCCGCCCACGTGGCCGGGGCCGAGATACCGTTTGCTGAGGTACCTGCGTACTTGTACGGTGCCCGCCCGCGGGGCCCACGCCAAGATGGAGCTGTAGGCGTCGTAGGTGCCCCTGGGCGACTTCCGTGCTTCCCGTCCACGGGCGGTTCCTCGGACAGGTCGTGTATATGGCGCATCGGACGCCGCTCGCGTAGCGGGCCGAAGGTGGCGTGGTCGTGTTTTCCGCGCTGCCGGCGGCTCGGCCGCACGGGCCGCCAGGAGGCGTGAAGCGCGCCGTCTGATCGTTCTGGACCGAGGAGATCGGGAATGAGTCATGTGAAGTTCGCCACCCGCGACGGTACTCCCTGGGTACCGCAGTACATCGTGGCGTTGGACGGGGACAAATGTATCGGCTGTGGTCGTTGCTACAAGGTCTGCGCCCAGGGTGTGCTCCGCCTGATGGGCGTGAACGACGAGGGTGAACTGGTCGATCCCTTTGACGACGACGAGGACATCGAGCGCAAAATTATGATCATCGATGCCGCCGGCCAGTGCATCGGCTGCAATGCCTGCATCCGGGTGTGCGGTCCGCGCTGCCAGACCTACGAGCCGGCCGAGGCGGCCTGATCCACCGGTATTTCCGTTTCACCGTTTCCGTTTCGCGCGGCTGTGTCCCGGCTGGCTCCCGCGGTGACGCCGGGCCGCCCGCCGGGACACGAGGACCGTTCGGCCTGCTCCGGACGGCGCTCGGGAACCCGGATCTTCCGGATCCGGGTCTCCCATGTCGGCTTCCGGTTTTCCCGGCTTTCCAGCCCTGCCGACACCCGGTCTCGAACGCCGAGGAAGCGCTGAAGAGACGCTGAAAAAGCACCGA